>DASQJO010000307.1:0-3328 GCA_035630955.1 Kineosporiaceae bacterium | reverse complement strand
AGACGCTCGTTGCCGAGTACGCGATCGCTCGGGCGCTCGCCGCGGGCGGCAAGGCGTTCTACACGACGCCGTTGAAGGCGCTCTCGAACCAGAAGTACGGCGACCTCGTGCACCGCTACGGTCCGGACGCGGTCGGTCTGCTGACGGGCGACAACACGATCAACGGCGAGGCCCCGATCGTCGTCATGACGACCGAGGTCCTGCGGAACATGCTCTACGCGGACTCACCGACCCTGGCGGGGCTCGGATACGTCGTCATGGACGAGGTCCACTACCTCGCCGACCGCTTCCGCGGCGCGGTCTGGGAGGAGGTCATCATCCACCTCCCGGACGACGTCCTCGTCGTCTCCCTGTCAGCGACGGTCAGCAACGCCGAGGAGTTCGGCGACTGGCTCGACACCGTGCGCGGGGACACCGAGGTCGTCGTCAGCGAGCACCGGCCGGTGCCGCTGTGGCAGCACGTCATGGTCGGGCAGCGGTTGTACGACCTGTTCGCCGACGACGAGGCGCCGGCCGGTCCGGCGCGCGTCAACCCGGAGCTGCTGCGGCTCGCGCGGGACGAGGACCGCATCGTCCGCATGGCCCGGGGCCGGGGACGCCGTCCGCCGCGTGGTGCCTCGGGACGCTCGACGCCGAGCCGTGCCGACGTCATCGGCCAGCTCGACCGCGCAGGGCTGCTGCCCGCGATCACGTTCATCTTCAGCCGCGCCGGCTGCGACGCCGCCGTCCAGCAGTGCCTGCACTGGGGGGTCCGTCTGACCACGCCGGACGAGCGCGACGAGATCCGCCGGGTGGTCGACGTCCGCTGCGCCGACATCCCGGACGAGGACCTCGCCGTCCTGGGCTACTGGGAGTGGGCCGAGGGGCTGGAGCGGGGCCTCGCCGCGCACCACGCCGGCCTGCTGCCGACGTTCAAGGAGGTCGTCGAGGAGCTGTTCTCGCGCGGGCTCGTCAAGGCCGTCTTCGCCACCGAGACGCTCGCGCTCGGCGTCAACATGCCGGCCCGCAGCGTCGTGCTGGAGAAGCTCGTCAAGTGGAACGGCGAGACGCACGCCGACGTGACGCCCGGGGAGTACACCCAGCTGACCGGTCGTGCCGGGCGCCGCGGCATCGACGTCGAGGGACACGCGGTCGTCCTCTGGCAGCCGGGCCTGGATCCGGAGGCCGTCGCCGGGCTCGCGTCGACGCGCACGTACCCGCTGCGCTCGAGCTTCCGCCCGACGTACAACATGGCCGTCAACCTCGTCGACCAGGTCGGGCGCGCCCGCGCGCGGGAGATCCTCGAGACGTCGTTCGCGCAGTTCCAGGCCGATCGGGCGGTCGTCGGCCTCGCCCGGCAGGCGCGCCGCCAGGAGGAGGCGCTCGCCGGCTACGCCGAGGCGATGCGCTGCCACCTCGGCGACTTCACCGAGTACGCGGCCCTGCGGCGGCGGATCGCCGACCGCGAGGCCGAGCTCTCGCGCCGCTCCAACCGCGACCACCGGGCGGCCGCGCTGGCGTCGCTGGAGAAGCTGCGGCGCGGGGACGTCGTCCGCGTGCAGGCGGGCCGCCGCGCCGGCTGGGCGGTCGTCGTCGACCCCGGCTCGCCCGGCGGCGCGGACGGCCCCCGGCCCACGGTCCTCACCGTCGACCGGCAGATCCACCGCCTGTCGCTGCAGGAGGTGCCCGGCCCGATCGAGCCGCTGACCCGGGTCAACGTCCCCAAGACGTTCAACTCCCGCAACCCCGCGGCGCGGCGCGATCTCGCCTCCACCCTGCGCAACGCCCTCGGCGCGGCCTTGGACGACGACCTGCGTCCGCGGCGTGGCCGCTCGCTCGCCGCGGACGACGAGGAGCTCGCGGAGCTTCGCCGCCGGCTGCGCGCCCACCCCTGCCACGGCTGCGCGGACCGGGAGGAGCATGCCCGGTGGGCGCAGCGCTGGTGGCGGCTGCAGCGCGAGACCGAGCAGCTCACCCGCCGCATCGAGGGCCGCACCAACACGATCGCGCGGGTCTTCGACCGGGTCTGCGACCTGCTCTCCGAGCGCGGCTACCTCGCCGGCGACACCGTGACCGTCGAGGGCCGCCGGCTCAAGCGGATCTACGCGGAGGCCGACCTGCTGGTCGCCGAGTGCCTGCGCGAGGGCGTCTGGGCGGGCCTCGACGGGCCGGCACTCGCCGCGTGCGCCAGCGCGATGGTCTACGAGTCGCGCCGCGAGGACTCCGGCCTGAGCCCGCGGCTGCCTCCCGGCGGGGCCCGCCGGGCGCTGGAGGAGACGGTGCGGCTGTGGTCGCAGCTCGAGGACGCCGAGAACGCCCACGGCCTCGACGTCACGCCCGAGCCCGACCTGGGGATCGCGTGGGCGGTGCACCGGTGGGCGAGCGGAGCCCGACTGGAGTCGGTGTTGTCGGACGCCGATCTCGCGGCCGGTGACTTCGTCCGGTGGTGCAAGCAGGTGGTCGACCTGCTCGGGCAGATCGAGCTCGCCGCCGCCGAGACCGAGGGCGGCACCGGGCTGCGACGTGCCGCGAAGGAGGCCATCGACGGCGTCCGCCGCGGCGTCGTGGCCTACTCCTCGGTCGTCTGATCCTCCCCGTTGACGGAGGGGTCAGCGGGAGCCGGGGTGGCCGAGGCCTTCCTCGCGTCTTCGTCAGGGCACGGTCGACGTGATCGCCTCCACGAGCCGCGCAACGCTGGAGGAGATGCCCCAGCGGTCGGCGAGCGCGACGAGCGCGTCGGAGTCCACGGGTGTCGGCGGCAGCCGGTCGTCGACGTCGGGCAGCGGGGCGTCGCGCACCACCCGGACCACGACGGGGGCCGCCGCGAGGTAGTCGCGTGCGGCGAGCAGCTTGCGCCCGGGGCCGGAGCGCAGGTCGGCGGCGCCGGCGTCCAGGGCCTCGAGCAGCGCCTCGAGGCTGCCGTACCGGTTGAGCAGGGCGGCGGCGGTCTTCTCGCCCACGCCGGGGACGCCGGGCAGGCCGTCGCTCGGGTCGCCGCGCAGCACTGCGAGGTCGGCGTAGCCGGCGCCGTTCGGGACGTCGTACTTGGCGCGCAGCCGCGCCTCGTCCACGATCTCGAGGTTGCGGACGCCGCGCCCGGTGTAGAGCACGCGGACGCCGGCGGCGTCGTCGACGAGCTGGAAGAGGTCACGGTCGCCGGTGACGACGTCGACGTCCCCGGGGCCGGAGGCCGTGGCGCGGGTGGCGAGCGTGCCGGCGACGTCGTCCGCCTCGAGGCCCGGCCCGCCGACGCGGGGGATGCCGAAGGCGGCCAGCACGTCGGCGATGACGGGGACCTGCGGCTCCAGCCCCGCCGGCGTCTCCTCCGTGCCGAGCGCGGGGTTCGCCA
>DASQJO010000306.1:0-6711 GCA_035630955.1 Kineosporiaceae bacterium | reverse complement strand
GTGACCTCCTCTTCGCCCGGCTGCTCCAGTACCGGGCGTTCAAGGACGTCGCCGCGACGCTCGCGGCCCGGATGGGCGAGGAGCAGCGGCGGGTTCCGCGCGCGGTCTCCCTGGAGCCGCGGTTCGCCCGGCTGCTGCCGGAGCTCGTGCTCGGCATCACCCCCGAGCAGCTCGCCGCGATCGCCGCCCGGGCGCTGCAGCCGAAGCCCCCGCCGACGGTCGGCCTGGAGCACCTGCACGCGCCGGCCGTCAGCGTCCGCGAGCAGGCCGCGCTCATCGTCGACCGGCTCCGGCGCACCCGGTCGGCGAGCTTCCGCGTGCTCATCGCGGACGCCGACGCGACGATCGTCATCGTCGCCCGCTTCCTCGCGCTGCCCGAGCTCTTCCGGGAGGGCGCGGTCGCCTTCGACCAGGCCGCGCCGCTGGCGGACCTGACGGTCCGCTGGACCGGGGCGGACGACGGGGACGTCGAGGTCGACGACGAGTTCGACGGCGGTGCAGGGCAGGATGGTGACCGTGAGCCAGACCCCCGCGATGTTCCCGGAGACGACTGAGGACGACGCGCCCGCCGTCGACGTCGACGCGATGCCGCGTGGCGCCCGCGGCGCGATCGAGGCCGTCCTGATGGTCGTCGAGGAGCCCGTCCCGGAGATCGCGCTCGCGGCCGCGCTCGGCGTCCCGCAGGCACGCGTGGAGATCCTGCTGGAGGAGATCGCCACCGAGTACGAGCGCGACGGGCGCGGGTTCGAGCTCCGCCGGGTCGCCGGCGGCTGGCGGATCTACAGCCGTGCCGAGTACGCGCCCGTCGTCGAGCGCTTCCTGCTCGAGGGGCAGACCGCCAAACTCACCCAGGCCGCGCTCGAGACGCTCGCGATCGTCGCCTACCGGCAGCCCGTGAGCCGGGCGCGGGTGGGCGCCGTCCGCGGCGTCAACGTCGACGCCGTCATGCGCACGCTCGTCAGCCGCGGCCTCGTCGAGGAGGCCGGCAACGACCCCGAGACCGGCGCGGTGCTGTACCGGACCACGACCTACTTCCTGCACCGGATCGGGCTGCGCAGCCTCGACGAGCTGCCCGCGCTGGCGCCGTTCCTGCCCGAGGTCGACGCCCTCGACGAGATCGGCGTCGGGGGTGCCGTGTGAGTGGGACGCCGCCCCGCAAGGGCCGCCCGTCCAAGGACGCCGGTCGCAACCGCGGCAGCGGCTCGCGCGGAACGACCCGCGGTGGCGCCTTCGGCCGCCCGCGTCAGCCTCCGCAGCCCTCCGCTCCCGCCGGCGACGTCCACGTGCCGGACGGCGTCCGGCTCCAGAAGGTGCTCGCGCAGGCCGGCGTCGGGTCGCGGCGGGCGTGCGAGGACCTCATCGCCGCCGGCCGCGTCGAGGTCGACGGGCGGCGCGTCACCGAGCTCGGCGTCCGGATCGACCCCAAACGCCAGGTCGTCCACGTGGACGGCGTCCGGATCCAGCTCGACGACTCCCTCGTCTACCTCGCGTTCAACAAGCCGCTCGGCGTGCTGTCGGCGATGAGCGACGCGCAGGGCCGGCCGAACCTCGGCGACTTCGTCGCGAACCGCGAGGAGCGGCTGTTCCACGTCGGCCGCCTGGACGCCGACACCGAGGGCCTCATCCTGCTGACCAACGACGGCGAGCTGGCGCACCGGCTCAGCCACCCCAGCTACGAGGTGCCCAAGACCTACCTCGTGGAGGTGGCGGGCCCCGTGGCGAGGGACCTCGGCAAGCGGTTGCGCGCCGGCATCGAGCTCGACGACGGGGTCGCCAAGGTCGACAGCTTCAAGGTCGTCGACGCCCGGCCCGGCAAGGCGCTCCTGGAGCTCGTGCTGCACGACGGCCGCAATCGTGTGGTCCGGCGCATGCTCGCCGCCGCCGGGCATCCGGTGGAGCAGCTGGTCCGGACCCGGGTCGGGCCGATCCGGCTCGGCGACCTGCGTCAGGGCCGCACGCGCGTCCTCGGCCAGGCCGAGGTCGGCGCGCTCATGGCCGCCGCCGGGATGTAACCGCGGCAGGCTGGGTCCCGTGATGCGGACGTCGGGCATCGAGGGGTCCGCTGCGCCCTAGGGTGGTGCGGTCGGCGGGGGAGGGAGACCCGGAGGTCCAGGTGGCGGTACGTGCGGTGCGCGGCGCGACGCGCGTCGACGCGGACGAGCGCGAGCCCATCCTCGCGGCGACCCGCGAGCTCGTCGGCCAGCTGCTGGATCGCAACGAGCTGGAGCCGCAGGACGTCGTCAGCGTCGTCTTCACCGCGACCCGCGACCTCACCGCCGTCGCGCCCGCCCTCGCAGCCCGCCAGCTCGGCCTGCACGACGTCGCCCTCATCTGCGCGCAGGAGATGTGGGTCGAGGGGTCGATGGAGCGCGTCGTCCGGCTGCTCGCCCACGTCGAGACCGAACGCCCGCGCGAGGCCGTCGCCAACGTCTACCTCCGCGGCACGGAGGTCCTGCGCGCCGACGTCCCGCCGATCTCGCCGGGGGAGACGTCGTGAGCCTCGACCCGGCGGCCGCGCTCGAGCTCGGGACCGTCCGCGTCGTCGGCACCGGCCTGCTCGGGGCGAGCGTCGGGCTCGGGCTGTCGGCGTCCGGCGCCCGGGTGTTGCTGGCCGACGTCTCGCCGACCGCGCTCGCCCTGGCCCGGGACGTCGGTGCCGGCGTGCCCGACCCCGGTACCGAGCGCGTCGACCTCGTGGTCGTGGCGGCGCCGCCCGACGTCACCGCCGCCGTGGTGGCCGACGAGCTCAAGGCGCACCCGGACGCCGTCGTCACCGACGTCGCCAGCGTCAAGGCCGGCGTGCTCGGGGCACTGACCACGCGCGGCGCCGACCTGCGCTCCTACGTCGGCAGCCACCCGATGGCCGGGCGGGAGCGATCGGGCGCCGTCGCAGCGCGAGGCGACCTCTTCCTCGGGCGGCCCTGGGTGCTCAGCCCCGCCCCGGACGGCCACCCCGCCGCGCTCGCGGCCGTCCGGCGGCTCGCGCTGGCGCTGGGCGCGGTGCCCGTCGTCATGCCGGCGTCCGAGCACGACGAGGCGGTGGCGCTCGTCTCCCACCTGCCCCAGGTGGCGGCCAGCCTGGTCGCGGCCCGGCTGCGGCACGCTCCGGACGCCGCCGTCGCGCTCGCCGGGCAGGGTCTGCGCGACGTCACCCGGATCGCGGCCAGCGACCCCGCGCTGTGGGCACAGATCCTCGCCGCCAACGCCGGGCCCGTCGCGGCGGTGCTGACCGAGGTCCGCGACGACCTCGACCGCGTCCTCGCCGCGCTGCAGGCGATCGTGGGCGAGACGGCGGACGCCGACGCGGTCGGCGCCCGGGGGGAGGTCGCGCACACCATCGCGGACGGCAACCTCGGCCGGGAGCGCATCCCCGGCAAGCACGGCGGGGTTCCCGCCCGCTACACCGTCGTCACCGTGGTCATCCCGGACGAACCGGGCGCCCTCGGCAGGGTCTTCGCCGACATCGCCACCGCCGGGACCAACGTCGAGGAGCTGGCGCTCGAGCACGCGCCGGGCCGGGCGGTGGGCCTGCTCGAGATCTCCGTGCTGCCCGCCGCCCGAGAGCACCTGGAGGCGGCGCTGTCGGCGTCCGGCTGGCACGTGGTGGCCTGACACCCGGGCGACAGGGTGTCAGGCCAGTGTTCCGTGAACGCAGGGTGGCCGATCGCCGACTAGGCTGGTCCGGGTTCCCCGAGACGACCCCTGGAGGTCCGCCGTGCCCGGCTCGCAGCGCTCAGCGTCACATGGACCTGTGTCGCGCCGCTCGCTCGTCGTCGCCGTGGACGGCCCGTCCGGCTCCGGCAAGTCCACCGTCTCCCGGCTGGTGGCCGGGCGGCTGGGGCTGGAGTACCTCGACACGGGTGCGATGTACCGCGCGGTCTGCTGGGCCTGCCTCGAACGGGGCGTCGACCTCGCCGACCAGGCGGCGGTGACCGACGTCGCCCGCGGCCTCGACCTCGAGATGGGCACCGACCCGGAGGCGACGTTCGTCCGGGTCGACGGGCGCGAGGTCGGCACCGAGATCCGGACGACGACGGTCTCAGCAGCCGTCAGCGCCGTCGCGGCCAACCAGGGGGTGCGCGCGGAGCTGCGCCGTCGCCAGCGCGAGATCATCGCCCGCGCACGCGTGGGCGACCGACAGGGCGTCGTCGCCGAGGGCCGCGACATCACCACCGTGGTGGCGCCGGACGCCGACGTCCGGATCCTCCTCACCGCCAGCGAGAAGGCGCGCCTGGCGCGCCGCGCCCGCGAGGTGCACGGGTCGGACGACGCGTCCGCGCTCGCGGCCACGCGTGACCAGGTCGTCCGGCGGGACGCCGACGACTCGCGCGTCGCCCAGTTCCTCGAGGCGGCCGACGGCGTCGTCCAGCTCGACTCGTCCGGCCTCACCCTGGAGGAGACCGTCGACGCCGTCGTGGCGGTCGTCGTCGAGCACGCCGAGCGCGACGGGGTGGAGCTGGTGGGAAAAGACCTGCTGGTCGAGCTCGCGGCTGAGTCGGTCGGAGCTGGGCGAGGGGCGTGACGTGACCGAAGGACCCAGCGAGGTCGCCGACGTCGGCACCGCGCTGCGGGCGGGCCTGGAGGACTACGAGCTCAGTCCCGAGGACCTCGACCTCCTCGACGCCTCCGACGAGGGTCTGGGCGACGGCCGGGCGCCTGGCCCGTTGCCCGTCGTCGCCGTCGTGGGGCGGCCCAACGTCGGCAAGTCCACGCTCGTCAACCGGATCCTCGGCCGCCGTGAGGCCGTCGTCCAGGACGTGCCCGGCGTCACTCGCGACCGGGTGACCTACGAGGCGGACTGGGCCGGGCGCTCCTTCGTGCTCGTCGACACCGGAGGGTGGGAGCGCGACCTCCGCGGCCTCGCCTCGCGCGTCGCCGAGCAGGCCGAGGTCGCCGTCGAGCTCGCGGACGTCGTGCTGTTCGTCGTCGACGCCACCGTCGGCGCGACGGCGACGGACGAGGCCGTCGTCCGGCTGCTGCGCCGCTCGGGCAAGCCCGTCGTGCTCGCCGCGAACAAGGTGGACGACGCCCGTGGCGAGGCGGACGCCGCTGCGCTGTGGAGCCTCGGCCTCGGGGAGCCGCACCCGGTGTCGGGCGTGCACGGACGGGGGAGCGGCGACCTGCTCGACGCGGTGCTGGAGGTGCTGCCGCCGGTCTCCGCCGTCGGTGACCCGCTTGCCGGCGGGCTGCGCCGGGTCGCGCTGCTCGGGCGGCCGAACGTCGGGAAGTCCTCGCTGCTCAACACCCTCGTCGGGTCGGAGCGGGTGCTGGTGGACCCCGTGGCCGGAACGACCCGTGACCCCGTCGACGAGGTCGTGACGATCGGGGACCGCGCGTGGCGCTTCGTCGACACCGCCGGAATCCGGCGGCGCGTGCACCAGGCCGACGGGGCCGACTTCTACGCCTCACTGAGGACGCAGGCGGCGCTGGAGAAGGCCGAGGTCGCCGTCGTCCTGCTCGACGCCGGCGAGCCCCTGACCGAGCAGGACACGCGAGTCATCCAGATGGTCGTGGACGCCGGTCGTGCGCTGGTGATCGCCTACAACAAGTGGGACCTCGTCGACGACGAGCGCCGGCGCTACCTGGAGCGCGAGTTCGAGCAGGACCTCGTGCAGGTGCAGTGGGCGCCCCGGGTGAACATCAGCGCGCGCACCCGGCGTCACGTCGACCGGCTCGTGCCCGCCCTCGACACCGCGCTCGCCTCGTGGGAGACCCGTGTGCCGACGGCGCGGCTCAACGCGCTGCTCGCGGAGATCGTGTCGGCGCACCCGCATCCGGTCCGGGGCGGCAAGCAGCCGCGCATCCTCTACGGGACGCAGGCGTCGACGCGGCCGCCGCGCTTCGTGCTCTTCACCACAGGGTTCCTCGAGGCGGGGTACCGGCGGTTCATCGAGCGGCGGCTGCGCGAGACGTTCGGGTTCGTGGGAACCCCGATCGAGGTGTCGGTCCGTCCGCGGGAGAAGCGCCGGCGGTGAGCCGAGGGTGAAGCGGCGAAGGCTCGGGTGTACCTCCGCCGCTTCGCTCCCCTCCAGCCGAGGCCTCGGCTCACATACGTGACCGCGACCCCAACGCACCGTATGGGTACGTCAAGGTTAGATCAAGCGAGTTCTAGGAATTCGCTCAAGAGACCACGCGTGAAGCTTGTTCGTGTACAAGCCGTAGCAGTCCGTGACTTGCTCATCTGGCCTCGGCGTTCGCCACGATTCGAGCGGTGCACCGACGGCCCGGACGGCGGTGGCCCGGTGGCCGCTGAGGGGCGCCGGCGCGGATGCGATAGCATCGGCGGGCCGGTGCGAGAGCGCCGGTACGACCGGGACGTGGCGCAGTTTGGTAGCGCACTTGACTGGGGGTCAAGGGGTCGTGGGTTCAAATCCCGCCGTCCCGACGGTGTTTGTGCAGGTAGATGGCCGGTTCCGAGACTTTGGAACCGGCCATCTACGCCTGTTGACCCCGATTCGACCCCGGACGCGGACGCTCGACCCCGAGCATGGGCGTACTTGGCCGCAGGTGGACGGACCCATCCGCAGCTCCGGATCGGAGGGCCGTGTCAGATCTACTGATCTACTGCGTGGCCCGAGACGACCGCCGGCGCCGTGGTGCGCCTCGACGTCTCCAACTGGGCGCTGGTGGCGGGGGAGCGCGCGTCGCGCTAGTGCCCCGTGTTTGAAGACTGTGGACGGTTGGCCCTTGGTCAGGATCTGGTCGGTGGGC
>DASQJO010000305.1:0-2444 GCA_035630955.1 Kineosporiaceae bacterium | reverse complement strand
GGCGGGCCGCTCGTTCCGTGACGTCGGCGGGGGCTCGACGGGGGCGGCCGGCGCCGGTGTCGACGATCGGACCCGTGTCCGGAACAGTCCCCGTGCGGGCGACGGTGCGGGCGACTTCGCGGGAGCCGGTGCGGGCGACGGTGCAGGAGTGGGCGCAGGAGTGGGTGCCGGTTCGCGTGGGGGTGCTGGTGTCGCCGCGGACGGCAGGCCCACCGGCTCGGTCGTCGGTTCGGCGGCTGTCCGCGAGCGTGGTGACGGGTCGACGGGAGCGCCGAGCGGTGCCGGCGTCGCCGCCAGCGGGGCGCCCATCCCCGGCGTCGGGGGCGCGAGCGGTGACCGGGACACGAGCGGGGGCGCCGACGGCGCCCGGGAGGCGTGGAGGCCCGTGGCATCGGAGGGTGCGGACGTCGGTTCCTCCGTCGCCGCTCGGGCCTGCTCGACCTGCGATCGCGTGCGCGCACGCAGCCCCCGGGCCGGTTCGCGTCGTGCCGGCGTCTCCGGACCGCGGACGGCGGCCGACGACAGGGCGGGTGTCACCGCAGGCGACGGGGCCGGGGCGGGAGCGGACGCGGGCGCTGCGGGCACCTCCACCTCGATCCGGCGTGGCCGAGTCTGCGGACGGTTCGCCGGCAGCATCAGCCCGCGCGGGTCGGAGAGCGGACCCGGGGGTGCCCACGGCGCGAGGTCCGCCGCGAGGTCGCCGGGGCTGCGCGGCCCGTCGTCGTAGGGGCCGAGCGTCACGCTGCACAGCGTGTCGAGATCGTTGGGCACGCCCGCGACGAGGTCGCCGGGGGAGACCGGCCGGTTGACGACCCGCGGCGCCGCGGCGAGCCCGGTGGCCTCCGGCCCCGGCCAGCGGGCGGTCAGCGCGGCGTAGAGCAGGGTGACGAGCCCGACGGCGTCCGCGCGCCGGGCGGGCGCGGAGGCCGCGCCGTCCTCACCCTCGGCCGCGGCGTCGATCGCCGTCCCCGAGACCGTCACGACGCCGTCCTGACCGATGATCAGGCTCGTCGGGCGCAGCCGCAGGTGGTGCAGGCCTCGGGTGGACGCGCGATCGAGTGCCTGCGCCGCCTCGCCGACGATGCGGCGGGCGCCCTCGGCGGGCAGCGGACCCGCGGCCAGCAACTCGCCGAGCGACCGGCCCGGCACCCGTTCGAGCACGACGTAGGCGGTGCCCCGCTCCTCGCCGGCGGCCAGCACGCGCTGCAGCCGGGCGTCCTCGACGAGGGCGGCACGGCGGGCGGCGTCCACGATGTCCGGACCGTGCGGGTGGTTCGGGGCGAACACGCGGACGAGCACGGGCCGTTCGAGCGTCTCGTCGACGGCACGCCAGGTGGACCCGTCGGACCGGGTCCGGACCCGTTCCTCGAGCCGGTACCGTCCAGCGAGCACGCTGCCGTGGCCGACGCCCTCCAGCTCCCCGCCTCCTCCTCGCGCTGCCGATGCACGTCCCCGCCCCGAGGGGTGCACCCCATGATGCTAGGGCGGGGTCAGATGCGCACGACCCGCCGGAGCGGGGCTGCGACGAGGGCGAGCTCGCGGACTCGCAGCACGCGGAGCGCGGCGACGTAGACGACGAGCAGCACGGTGCCGCCGATGAGCAGGGCCAGCAGCGCGCCGCGGTGTCCCTCGCCGGCGAGCAGGTGGGTGGCGGCCGCGGCGGCCCAGCCGAGGACGCCGGCGAGCACGGCGGCGATCGTGCAGCGCAGGTAGGTGGAGAGGACGCGCATCCCGTCGATGCCACCGATCCTGCGGGACGTGAGCACGGCGAGCACGAGGGCGCCGAGCACGTTCGCGACGCTCATCGCGACGCCGATGCCGACGACGACCGGAACGCCCTGCAGGCGGGCGCCGGCGAGGACGTTGCCGGCACTCCACACGGCGATGACGACGACCTGCACCCAGAACGGCGTCCGGGCGTCGCCGAACGCGTAGAACACGCGCTGGAAGAGGTACATCGCGCTGAACGGGACGAGCCCGATCACCATGGCGGTCGTCGTCCAGGCCAGCCCCTGCGCGGTCGAGCGGGAGTTCGTCGCGAAGAGCAGCGTCGTGAGGTCCGTCCCGAGGACGGCGACGGCGACCGTCGCGAGCACCGTCGCGACGCCGATGGTGCGGAGTGCGACGGAGACGTCGGCGCGAAGGGCGTCGAGCCGGTGGGTCACCACGGCGTGCGACATGCGCGTGAACACCGCGGTCACGACCGACACGGCGACGAGCGAGTGCGGCAGCATGAACAGCAGGAAGGCGGTGTCGTAGACGAAGCGGCCGGTCGCGGCCGCGCCGGCGTCCTCGGCCCGGTTCGCGACCTGGGACAGCAGGGCCAGTCCGACCTGGCCGACGACGAGGGCCCCCAGCGTCCATCCAGCCACCCGGCCCGCCGACCGGAGCCCGACGCCGCGGAAGCCCCATCGGGGGCGCCAGCGGAACCCGGAGCGGCGCAG
>DASQJO010000304.1:0-3293 GCA_035630955.1 Kineosporiaceae bacterium | reverse complement strand
GTCCTCGACCCCGTGGAGTGGCTCGCCAAGCGCGAGGGCGCCGAGGTCGAGTGGCTGCCCGTCGACGAGCTCGGCCGCGTCGACCTGGCCGCCGCGACGGCCGCGATCGAGCGCGACCCGGGCAGCGTCGCGTTGGTCACGCTCATGTGGGCGAACAACGAGGTCGGCACCGTCCAGCCGGTCGAGGAGCTCGCCGCCGTCGCGCACCGCCATGGCATCCCGGTGCACAGCGACGCCGTCCAGGCCCTCGGCCAGCTCCCGCTCGACCTCGCCGCGAGCGCCGTCGACTGCCTCACGCTGAGCGCGCACAAGGTCGGCGGTCCCGTCGGGGCGGGCGCCCTCATCGCCCGCCGCGGACTCGACCTCGTCCCCGTCCTGCACGGCGGCGGCCAGGAGCGCGGGATCCGGTCCGGCACCCTCGACGGGCCGGCCGTCGGCGCCTTCGCGGTCGCCGCCGACCTCGCAGTGAGCCGCCGTCCCGAGACCGCGAAGACGCTCGCTTCGCTGCGCGACGACCTCGTCGAGGCCGTGCACGCCGCCGTTCCCGACGCCGTCCTGCGCGGCGACCCCGACCCCGCCGGCCGACTGCCGGGCAACGCGCACTTCACCTTCCCCGGCTGCGAGGGCGACTCGCTGCTCTACCTCCTCGACGCCCGCGGCGTCGAGTGCTCGACCGGCTCCGCCTGCCAGGCGGGCGTCCCGCAGCCCAGCCACGTCCTGCTCGCGATGGGCGTCGCGCCGGACGACGCCCGCGGCGCCCTGCGCTTCTCCCTCGGCTGGCCGTCGAGCGAGGCGGACGTCGACGCGCTCGGCGCGGCCATCGGCCCCGCGGTCGAACGCGCCCGGCGCGCGGGGCTGTCCACGACGGGCGGCCTGCGGTGAGGGTGCTCGCGGCGATGAGCGGCGGCGTCGACTCCGCCGTCGCTGCCGCCCGCGCCGTCGACGCCGGCCACGAGGTGGTCGGCGTCCACCTCGCCCTCGCCCGGAACCCGGCCACGCTGCGCACCGGCGCCCGCGGCTGCTGCACGATCGAGGACGCCCGCGACGCCCGGCGGGCCGCGGACGCGCTCGGCATCCCGTTCTACGTGTGGGACCTCGCCGAGCGGTTCGAGCGTGACGTCGTCGAGGACTTCGTCGCCGAGTACGCCGCGGGCCGGACACCGAACCCGTGCGTCCGCTGCAACGAGCGGATCAAGTTCTCGGCGCTGCTCGACAAGGCGCTCGCGCTCGGCTTCGACGCCGTCTGCACCGGCCACTACGCGCGCCTCGAGGGCGGCCCCGACGGCGCCCCGGAGCTGCACCGCGCGGTCGACGACGAGAAGGACCAGTCCTACGTGCTCGCGGTGCTCACGCCCGAGCGGCTCACGCACGCGCTCTTCCCGCTCGGCGACACCCGCAAGGCCGACGTCCGGCTCGAGGCCACCGCCCGCGGCCTGCAGCTCGGCGCCAAGCCCGACTCGCACGACATCTGCTTCGTCGCGCACGGCGACACCAAGGCGTGGCTGGGGGAGCGGCTCGGCCGGCGTCCCGGCGCGATCCTCGACCCGGACGGCGAGGTCGTCGGCGAGCACGACGGGGCCTATGCCTACACCGTCGGCCAGCGGCACGGGCTGCGCCTGGGCCGGCCCGCCCCCGACGGCCGGCCCCGGTACGTCCTGGAGGTGCGGCCGAAGGACGACGCCGTCGTCGTCGGCCCGCGCGAGGCGCTCGAGGTCGACCTCGTCGATGCCTCGGGCCCCACGTGGTGCGGTCCCGCTCCGCAGGCGGGGGACGCCGTCGGCGTCCAGGTCCGCGCCCATGGCGAGGAGCTGCCGGGCGTCGTCGAGAGCGTCCGTCCCGGCCTGCGGCTCCGGCTGGAGCGCCCGGTCCGCGCCGCCGCGCCCGGGCAGACCGCGGCGCTCTACGCCGGCACCCGCGTCGTCGGCTCCGCGACGATCACCGCCGCACACCGGAGCGCGACCGCGGCGGGAGCGACCGGCTGAACGCGCACTAGGCTCGCGACGTGCTCGAATCCGTGCCCGGCCGTGCCAGCGGCGTCGGCTCCTGGCCGGGCGCCGACGTGGTGGACACCCTCCGGACGACCTTCGGCGAACTGCCCGAACCGCACGTCCCCTACCTGCCCGAGCTGCCCGCTCGCGGTCCGGGAGCCGACCTGCTCGGACGTGCCGCCGCCCTCCTCGTCGACATGCCGGTCGACCTGCAGCCGGTCGGCTGGCGGCTCGTCGACCGCCCGGGCCGTGACCTCGCCCGCGCCGAGGCCTGGCTCCGGCAGGACCTGGACGTCCTCGCCGAGGAGGCGGAGGGGTACGCGGGTCCGCTCAAGGTCCAGTGCAGTGGCCCGTGGACCCTCGCCGCCGGCCTGCACCTGCCCCGGCTCGAGCGCGCGGTCGTGGACGCCGGTGCCTCCCGCGACCTCGCCGGCTCGCTGGCCGAGGGGCTCGCCCGCCACGTCGGCGAGGTCCGGCGGCTGGTGCCGGGTGCGCAGGTCGTCGTCCAGCTCGACGAACCCTCGCTGCCCGCCGTGCTGACCGGCGCCCTGCCGACCGCGAGCGGCTTCGGCCGGTTGCGCGCCGTGGAGGAACCCGTCGTCGTCGACGCCCTCACCGCGGTGGTCGACGCCGTGCGCGACGCCGGGGCCGTCGCCGTCCTGATCCACTGCTGTGCCGACGCGCCGCCGGTGGACGTCCTGGCGCGCACCGGGGCCGACGGCCTGTCACTGGACGTCGCACGGCTCGGTCGCGTCGGGTGGGAGGCCGTAGCGCCGCTCGTCGAGGGTGGGACGGCGCTCTGGGCCGGGGTCGTCCCCACTTCGGCTGCCGTGCCGTCGGCTCCGGCGGCGGCGGACGCCGTCTGGGAGCCGTGGCGCCGGCTGGGGCTCGCCCCCGGCCTGCTGGAGTCCGTCGTGGTGACCCCGGCGTGCGGGCTGGCCGGCAGCACCCTTCCGGACGCGCGGGCCCGGCTCGCGCGTGCGAAGGACGCCGCCGATGCCCTCGCCCAGCGCGCGGCGGAGGCCGCCTGACGGGCGACTCGGCCCGTGCTCTGTCGGTGCTCGGTGGCACCCTCGGGGGCATGGAGCCGGTGCAGGAGTGGGCGTTCGCGAGGGCCGCGCCGCCGCTGCGGCCGTTCGTCCACGGCTACCACGGGTACCGGCAGGCGGGCCTGCCTCCGGCGCGGCACGCCGGACTCCCGTCACCCTTCCTGACCTTGATCCTCACGCTGCACGAGCCGCTCGTCGTGGCCGCGCACCCCGATCCGACCCAGCCCGGCGGCACCTACGGCGCCCTCGTCGGCGG
>DASQJO010000303.1:0-1687 GCA_035630955.1 Kineosporiaceae bacterium | reverse complement strand
CACGAGCGGCAGCCGCCCGACGCCGCCGACCAGCCCGGCGAAGACGGGCGAGCCCGGGCGGGGGACGGCGGCGGTCCCGCTCGCCTCCCGGACCGCGGCCAGCAGCGATCCCCCGGCCCGCGCCGCGCGCCACAGCTGGGGAATGGTGACCCGCAGCGACAGCCGGTCCGCGCGGCCGGCGTACACCCCGCCGAGCAACGGCTCGACCAGCCGGTCGACGACCGCCTGCCCGACCCGCGCGGAGACCCAAAGGGCGACGTCGACGTCGTCGTCGACCGGTGTCACCGGCAGCGCGGGCTCGGCCGCGACCCGCTCGACCTCCGCGGGCGTGAGCAGCCCGGCGAGCGCCTCGGGGCGGCCGGGCACGCCCATCAGCGTCCCGCCGGGCAGCGGGTGCAGCCGGCCGGCGCGGACGACGGACGCCGTCGAGGTCACCGGGTGGACGACGTCCGCGCCGAGGCCGAGCTCGGCGAACAGGTCGACGGCCTCCGGCCGGCGGGCCAGCACGGACTCCGCGCCGAGGTCCACCTCGACGTCCCCGACCTCGCCCACCAGCAGCTTTCCGCCGAGCCGCGGCGACTGCTCGAGCACGACGACGCGGGGCGGCCGCGGCGACGTTCCGAGGCGCCAGGCCGCGACGAGGCCGGAGATGCCGCCGCCGACGACGACGACCGTCGGCCGGCGCTCCGGTGGGCTTTCGGGCACCCCTCAGCGTGCCATTCCGTGCACGAGCTCGACGACGTAGGCCAGCTGGTCGGGGTCGGCGTCCGGCGGCACCCCGTGACCCAGGTTGAACACGTGCCCCCGCGCCGCCCGCCCCTCGGTAAGCGTGCGGCCGACCCGGTCGCGCAGGACCTCGCGCGGGGCGAACAGCGCCGCCGGGTCGAGGTTGCCCTGCAGGGCGTGCCCCGGGCCGACGCGGCGCGCGGCCTCGTCGAGCGGCACCCGGAAGTCAACCCCGACGACGTCGGCCCCCGCGCCGGCCATCAGCGCGAGCAGCTCGCCGGCGCCCACGCCGAAGTGGATCCGCGGGACGCCGAGGGCGGCGAGCGGCTCCAGCACGGCCGCGGACGCCGGCCGCACCGACTCCGCGTAGTCGCGGGCCGGGAGCGCCCCCACCCAGGAGTCGAAGAGCTGGACGGCGGACGCCCCGGCCGCGACCTGCACCTCGAGGAAGGTGCGGGTGATCTGCGCGAGCCGGTCGAGCAGGTCGCGCCACAGCGCGGGGTCCCCGAGCAGAAGCGCCTTGGTGCGCAGCAGGTCGCGGCTCGGGCCGCCCTCGACGAGGTAGCTGGCGAGGGTGAACGGGGCGCCGGCGAACCCGATGAGCGGAGTCGGCCCCAGCTCGGCGACGAGCAGCCGCACGGCCTCCGTGACGTAGGGGACGTCGTCCGGGGTGAGCTCGCGGAGCCGGCCGAGGTCCGCCCGGGTCCTGATCGGTTCGGCGATCACCGGCCCCACGCCCGGCCTGATGTCCAGGTCGACGCCTGCGGCGGCCAGCGGCACGACGATGTCGGAGTAGAAGATGGCGGCGTCCACGCCGTAGCGCCGGACCGGCTGCAGCGTGATCTCCGTGACGAGGTCGGGACGCCGGCACGAGTCGAGCATGGCGATGCCCTCGCGGACCTTCCGGTACTCCGGGAGGGAGCGCCCCGCCTGCCGCATGAACCAGACCGGCGTACGCTCG
>DASQJO010000302.1:0-7056 GCA_035630955.1 Kineosporiaceae bacterium | reverse complement strand
GAACTGCTCCTCGCCGAACTGCTCCAGCGTCTGCTTCTTGTTCTTGCCCTGCAGCGCGCCGTAGTGCCGCTCGTTGAGCCGCCACGACCGCTTGACCGGGATCCAGTGCCGGTCGGCCAGATCGAGGGCGATGTTCGCGGTGGTGATCGCGCGGCGCAGCACCGAGGTGTGCACGACGTCGGGCTGGAGCCCGGCGTCCGCCAGCATCCGTCCACCGTTCTCGGCCTCGACGCGGCCCTTCTCGGAAAGGGCGACGTCCACCCAGCCGGTGAAGAGGTTCTTGGCGTTCCAGTCGCTCTCGCCGTGACGGAGCAGCACCAGGGTGTACGTCATGCATCGCAGGCTAGTGCGAGCCTGGCGGGGTGACCCCGCGTGCCGGACGGGCACCACCCTGGGGCTGGTCCGGTGGCTGCCGCTGCCGTGACTCAGCGGCCCTCGAGCAGTCCCCGGAACGCCTCGAGGTTGCGCGTCGACTCGCCGCGGTCCACCCGCCAGCGCCACTCCCGCTTCATCGACTCCAGGAAGCCGAGCGTCAGCAGCTCGTTGAACGACGAGTCCGCGACCGAGAGGATCGCGCCCAGCAACCGGTCGACGGTCTCGGTCGTGACGCCCTCGACCGGGACGCGCCCCACGAGGTACACGTCACCGACCCGGTCGAGCGCGAAGGCGATGCCGGGCAGCCGGCTGTTGCGCATGAGCAGCCAGCGGTAGAAGGCCTCGTGGTTCTCGTCGGGGTGGCGCACGACGAACGCGGACGCCGACAGTCCCTGGTCGCCGGCGAGCAGACTGACCGTCGTCCGGAGCTTGGCCTCGCCGGGCAGCTGGACGACGAACTCCCCCGGCCGCGCCCCGGGCTCCCACTCCAGGTCCGACTCCTCGAGCCAGGCGCGGACGACGTCCGCGGCGCTCACGGCGCGACCGCCAGGTTGCCGACGGGCAGCGGCACGGGCTCGGGGCGCAGCACCGCGGGCCGCGGGACGCGGTCGGCGAGGGCGTCGGTGTAGACCTCGAGGAGGGCGTCGACCGTGGCGTCCCAGCCGAAGCGGCGCGCCGCGATGGACGCGGCCGCCCCCATCCGCCGGGACCGCAGCGGCTCGTCGAGCAGGCCGCCGACGGCGCCCGCCCAGACGCGGGGGTCGTGCCCGTCGACGAGCAGGCCGGTGACGCCGTCGGTCACCGCGGTCGGCAGCCCCCCGACCCGCGCCGCCACCACCGGCGTCCCGCAGGCCTGGGCCTCGACCGCGACCAGCCCGAACGACTCGCTGTAGGACGGCACCGCGACGAGGTCCGCGGCGCGGTACCAATCGGCGAGATCGGTCCGCCCGACGGGCGGGTGGAAGCGGACGACGTCCGCGACCCCGAGCGCGGCGGCGAGCTCCTGCAGCCCGCGCGGCTTCTCCAGGCCGGTGCCGCTCGGGCCGCCCAGGACGACGACCGTGAGCCGCTCGCGACGCGCGGGATCGGCGGCGATGAGCTCGGCGACGGCGCGGACGAGCACGTCCGGCGCCTTGAGCGGCTGGATCCGTCCGACGAAGAGCAGGACCTCCCCGCAGGCCGGCAGCCCGAGACGGCGCCGTGCACCCCGCCGCCCGCCCCGGGCGTGCGGATCGAAGACGTCGAGGTCGACGCCCGGTGGTACCACGCTGACGCGGCCGGGATCGGCGTCGTACAGGTCGACGAGCTCGCGGGCCTCCTCGACGGTGTTGGCGACGAGCCGGTCGGCGGCGACGACGACCTGCTCCTCGCCGATGACCCGGCCCTTCGGCTCGGGTGTGTCGCCCTCGGCGAGCGTGAGGTTCTTGACCTTGGCCAGGGTGTGCATGTTGTGCACGAGCGGGACGTGCCACCGGTCGGCGGTGAGCCAGCCGACCTGCCCGGACAGCCAGTAGTGGGAGTGGATGAGGTCGTACCAGCCCGGGTCGTGGTGGGCCTCGACGCGCAGGACGCCGGAGGCGAAGGCGCACAGCTGCCCCGGCAGGTCGTTCTTCGACAGCCCCTCGAGCGGGCCGGCCATGACGTGCCGGACGACGACCCCGGGCGCGAGCTCGCGAGTCCCGAGCGAGCCGCCGGACGTGGCCCGGGTGAAGATCTCGACCTCGGTGCCGCGCTCGGCGAGGCGGCGCGCGGTCTCGGCGACGTAGACGTTCATGCCGCCGGCGTCGCCCGTGCCGGGCTGCTCCAGCGGGGAGGTGTGCACCGAGAGCATGGCGATCCGCCGGGGTTGCAGGTCCCGCTCGCGGCGCATCCGTCGTCCTCTCGTCAGGGGCGGGAGCGTCCCGCGCCATCGTTCGACCCCGTGCATCAACTCCGGCGCTGCCGCCGGTAGTCCCTGCCGCTGTACCCCGGAGGGGCCCGCCCCGACCTTCGAACGCTAACCGCGCCCCGCCGGGGGTCGCCATTCGAGCCCGGGCGGGCACCTAGGCTCGGCCCGTGAGTGGGCGGCGCGGGCCCCTGGGCGTGGTGACGCGGGGCACGACGAACCCGAACCGGCTGCGCCGCGTCGACCGCTGGCTGGCCGGTCCGCAGGCGTGGCGGCTGCGCCGGGCGGACGACCCGCTGGTGGTGGACCTGGGGTACGGCGCCAGCGGGGTGACGGCCCGCGAGCTGCGGGACCGGCTGCGGACCGTGCGCGGTGACGTCGACGTCGTCGGCATCGAGATCGACCAGGCGCGCGTGGAGGCCGCCGCCCCGCTCGCCGGACGGGGTCTCGGGTTCGTCCGCGGTGGGTTCGAGCTGCCGGTGCCGGGCGGCCGGCGCCCGGTCCTGGTGCGGGCCTTCAACGTGCTGCGCCAGTACGCCGAGGACGACGTCGCCGGCGCGTGGGCCGCCATGCTGACGCGGCTCGCGCGGGACGGTCTGCTGGTGGACGGCACGTGCGACGAGGTCGGCCGACGCGCCGCCTGGGTCGCGCTGGACGCCGTAGGGCCGTCGTCCCTCACCCTGTCGATGCGGCTGGCCGGGCTCGACCGGCCGTCGGACGTCGCCGAGCGGCTGCCGAAGGTGCTCATCCACCGGAACGTCCCCGGTGAACGCGTGCACGCGTTCCTCACCGCGCTGGACGCGGCGTGGGCGCGGCAGGCCCCGCGCGGGACCTTCGGCGTCCGGCAGCGCTGGACGGCGACGGTGAGCGACGTGCGCGAGGCCGGGTGGCCGGTGCTCGACGGGCCGTCCCGGTGGCGCCTCGGCGAGGTGACGGTGGCCTGGGACGCCGTCCGCCCCGAGGTCACGCCTCGAGGATCAGGGTCACGGGACCGTCGTTGACGAGCGCGACGGCCATGTCGGCACCGAAGCGCCCGGTCGCCACCTCGAGTCCGAGCTCGCGCAGGGCCGCGGCGAACGCGTCGACGAGCGGCTCGGCGACCGGACCCGGCGCCGCCGCGCTCCACGACGGACGGCGGCCCTTGCGGGTGTCGGCGTAGAGCGTGAACTGACTGACGACGAGCACGGGCGCGCCCTCGTCGAGAGCACTGCGCTCGTCGCGAAGGATCCGCAGGTCCGCGACCTTGCGGGCCAGGGCGGCGGCGAGGGCCGGGGTGTCGGCGTGCGTGGCGCCGACCAGGACGACGAGGCCGGGCCGGTCGACGCGCCCGACGACCTCGCCGGCCACGGTCACCGACGCCCGGGTCACCCGCTGGACGACGACGCGCACGGCTCCGCCCTCTTCTCAGCCCAGTCCCACGACCTCGAGGCGGCCGACCGGCTCGCCGTGGCCGAGCACGGCGACGTCGGACAGCTCGTCGAGCACGTCGGCCTCGACGCCGAGCCGGTGCAGCAGGGCGGCGAGCACGGGGACCCGCGGCCGCTCCCCGCCGTCGGCGATCTTCAGGGCGGCGGCGCGCCCGTCGGGCAGGGCGGCGGCGTACACGCCCTCTGCACCGTCCTTCGCCACCAGTCCGGGGATGCCGCGGACGAGCAGGGTGACGTCGCGCCCGGTCCCTCCGAGCCACTCGGGGTGGGCGCGGACGGCGTCCGCCACCCGGCCCTCGGGCTCGTCGGGACCGGCAGCGGCCAGCCGCCCGAAGGCGACGGCGAGCCCGAGCGTCGAGACGGCGTGCACGGGTGCGCCGCAGCCGTCGACGCCGACGGCCGCCACGGGCTCGCCCGCGAGGTCCGCGATCGTCTCGGCGACGGCGCGCTGCAGCGGGTGCCGGGCGTCGAGGTAATCCTCCAGCGGCCAGCCGTTCTCCACGCAGGTGAGCAGCATGGCGGCGTGCTTGCCGGAGCAGTTCTGCGCCAGAGAGGTCGGCGGTCGCCCGGCGGCACGCCAGGCGACCTGCTCATCGGCGTCCAGGGGGTAGGCGGGGGTGTTGCGCAGGTCGCTCTCGTCGAGGCCGCCGCGCGCGAGGATGCGGCGGACGCCGTCCAGGTGGTAGCGCTCGCCGGAGTGGCTGGCGGCGGCGAGCGCGAGCAGGTGACCGTCGAGCGGCAGGCCCGCGCGCGCCATGGCGACGGCCTGCAGCGGTTTGTTCGAGGACCGCGGGAAGACCGGCGCCTGGGGCGAGCCGGCGGCCACGACGACGTCGCCGTCCGGATCGACGGCCACGGCGGTGCCGTGGTGGACGCTCTCGACGAAGCCGGACCTCACGATCCGGGCGACCACGGCGTGGCTCATGAGCCGGAGCTTAGGGGCCCGCGCCCTCGGGGCGGGTCAGCGGCGCTCAGCGCGCGGCGACGCCGACCTCGCCGGCCTGGTAGCGGCGCGCGATCTCCTCGGTGAGCAGGTCGACGACGGACTGCACCTGACGCCGCGAGCGGCTGACCCGGGACTCGATGTCGGCGAGCTTGGCGATCGCCTCGGCGAGCTGGACGTCGGTCAGCGCCGCGAGGTCGGAGCCGCCGACGTCCGAGACGGCCCGCTCGGCCTCGCGCCGGTGCTCGCCGACCCGGCTGGGAGTGGCGCCGGCGACGTGGCGGCCGAGGCCGCGGGTCTGCCGCTGCTCGTCGGCGAGGATCCGGGAGAGCGCGGCGACGATCTCGACGTCCGTGCGCGGCTGGTGCGTGAACGGGCCGTCGCCACGGCGCGAGGACTGCTCGGCGCGGAGGATGTCGAGGCGGCCCTGCAGCAGCCGACGCGCGTAGGAGAGGTCGACCTCCTCCTGGTCGGCGTCCGCCCGGCGGACGCGCAGCTCCTCGAGGTCGATGCCCTCGATGCCCTCGACGAACGCAGGGGCGAGCACGCGGTCGATCCGGCGGCGCCCACCGGGAAGGAACTCCGTCACGGCGGCAGACTACTCGGTCCGCACGCGATGTGTAGTCAAGTCGTCACACTCCGCTCAGGCGGCTCACCATGGTCCGTACGGGCCGCTGCGCCCGCCGCCGCCCCGGCCGCGCAGCTGCCGCACGGCGGGGCGGACGTCGGTGAGGTACACCGCCGCCGCGACCACGGCGACGATGCTCAGCAGGTTGAAGGGCCCGAGGACGCCGCTCCCGCCGAGCGGGAGGGCGACGAAGCCCAGGGCCGCCGCCACGGCCAGGATGATGATCCACAGCGGCTTCGTGAGTTTGCCGGCCGCCTGGAAGGATCCGGACTTCTGCGTGAGCGCGTCGATGAGCGCCCAGACCTCGATCCCGAACGCCAGGACGCTCAGGAGCAGCACGACGAGGTTCTGGATCGAGTAGACGCCGTCGGCGAACATGCGTCCAGGGTACGGAATCGGCGGACCGCGCCGTCCGCACGACTCCCGGACGACGTCCCTTATAGCGACGGCGGCCCGCCCCCGAGTCTCGGGAGCGGGCCGCCGGGTTGTGTTACGTCAGTCGCCGACCTTGTCGGCGGCGGCCTCGGCGGCCTCCGCAGCCTTGGCGGCGGTCTTGCGGGCGCTGGTCGCCGTGGCCTTGGCGGCCGTCTTGGTGGCGTCGGTGCGGGTGCGGGCCGTGGCGCTGGTGCGCTTGGCGGCGGCGCGGGTGCCGGCGGTGCGCTTCTCGACGACCTTCTCGGTCTGCGCGACGCTTCGCTCGACCTGCTGCTCGACCCCGGAGACGGTCTCGCCGGCCTCGCGGCGGCCGATGATCACGGCGTTGCGCGCGGCGGTGGTCGTGTCGTCGACGGCCTTGCGGGCGGTGGTGACGGCGGCCTTGGCCAGGCTGCTCGTGACGCGGCCCTGGGCGATGAGGTCCTGGGTCGGCTTCTGCCGGCGGACCCGCTCGACGAGCTGCTTGCCGCGCTCGGCGAGACCGGCGTAGCCGCTCTCGACCTGGCCGGCGACCTCGAGGGCGCGGGAGACGGCGAGCGCCGGCGCCTGCTGGACCTGCGTCGGCAGCTGCTGGACGGCCTCGGTGACCTTGGCCTGGATGCGGGCCGGCTCCAGACCGACCTGGTAGGCCTCGATCGTCTTGCCGAGCTCGACCTGGGCGGCCTCCAGGCCCTTGCGGAGCTCCACCTGGTAGGTGTTCAGCGCGTCCTCGAGGCCGGCCTGCACCTTCTGTGCGTCGGCGGCGGCGGCGCGGACACGCTCGACGACGATGTCGGTGGCGCCGACGACGGCGAGCACCGGCATGGACTCGGTGACGTTCTTGCGGATCTCGGTGATGCGGGACATGCGTGTTCCTCCTCGGTTCACCGCGCGTCGTGCGCGGTGTCGGACGTCGGTGTGGCCGGCTCCTCGTCGAGCACTCCGTCGATCGGCACGTCTGCGGGTGCGTCGGCGAGCTCGGCGGCTCGCTCGGCCGCCTCCTCCGCTGCTGCCTCGGCACGGACGTTCTCCGACCTGAAGTGCGCGCAGAGCTCGCGCAGCACCTTCTTCTGCCGCGGCGTGAGGCCCTCGTCGGCGTCGATGGCCGCCTCGAGACTGCCGCGGGCCTCCTCGGTGAGGATCCCGGCGCGGACGTAGAGGGCCTCCGCGGAGATCTGCAGGCCTTTGGCGATCTGCTGGAGGACCTCGGCGGACGGCTTCCGCAGGCCGCGCTCGACCTGGCTGAGGTAGGGGTTGCTGACGCCGGCGAGCGTCGCGAGCTGACGCACGGAGAGCTTGGCGTTCTCCCGTTGCTCGCGCAGGTATGCGCCGAGATCGCCGACTCGGTCGGAAATGCTTGCCACGGCATCCATAATGCTAGCCA
>DASQJO010000301.1:0-5169 GCA_035630955.1 Kineosporiaceae bacterium | reverse complement strand
CCAGTCGATCTTCGCGGGTCGCCGGACGCCCGTCTCGTGCAGCGAGTGGTAGCTCCAGACCGTGCCCAGCACGCCGACGGGCACGCTCACCCAGAAGACGCCGCGCCAGGACACCTCGGAGAGGACGCCGCCGAGCACCAGGCCGACGAAGCTGCCGGCGATCGCCGCGATCTGGTTGATGCCGAGCGCCGCGCCGCGTCGGTGCGGCGGAAAGGCGTCGGTGAGGATCGCCGTCGAGTTGGCGAAGAGCATGGAGCCGCCGACGGCCTGCACGAGCCGCCAGCCGATGATCCAGAGCGCGGCCCCGCTGCCGGAGCCCGGCGTCAGCGCCAGCGCGACGGAGGCCGCCGTGAAGACGGCGAAGCCGAGGTTGTACATCCGGACGCGGCCCACGAGGTCGCCGAGCCGACCGAGGCTCACCACGAGCACCGCGCTGACCAGCAGGTAGCCCATGATCATCCACAGCAGGTAGCCGACGTTCTCCGGCGCCAGCGGGTTCATCCCGATGCCGCGGAAGATCGCCGGCAGCGAGATGAGGACGATCGAGGCGTTCACGGTGGCGATCAGCATGCCGAGGGTTGTGTTCGAGAGCGCGACCCAGCGGTAGTGCGGATGGTCGACGTCCCAGCGAGGTGCGCGGCGGCCCCTGGCGGTCGCCGTCGTCGCGTCCCCGGTGTCGTCGAGGATCGAGGTCACAGCTGTCCTTCCGGACGAAAGGTTCGGGGGCGTAGGCCTCGTCGTCACGTCCCGCTGATTTGCTTAGTTGTCGCTAACTAACTGCATGGTAGGGCGATTCCCCGTCGGCCGCCCGCACATGCGTGGCGCGGGGCAGCGGGTGTCGGTGGCAGGAGGGAGGATCGCGAGCGTGCACGCAGCTCTCGCCCTCACCCCGGACGGCGGGGGTGAAGTGCGCGTCCTCCCGGAGGAGGGCGGCGTCCCGGTGGACCCGCGACCGGCGGACGCGGCGGAGGTGGCCGAGCTCGAGCGGTCGGCGTCCCCGCGCTGGGTGCTCGCCGACGTCGCCGCGATGTACCCGGGGTTGTTGCGCGCCGGCGCCCGGCTCTCCCGCTGCCACGACGTGGCGTCGACCGAGGCGCTCCTCCTGGGGGCCGAGGGGGACGCCGAGGGCGCGGCGGCCGTCACGGCGGCGCGAGCGGGCGCCGCGACGAGCGCCGTCGAGCCGGCACCGCAACCCTCGCTGTTCGACGACGAGGCGGCGCCGCCTCCCGAGGCCCCGGACGCCGAGGGCGTCGGCGCGGCGTACGCGGACCAGCTCGCCCGGCTCGAACGGCTCCGCGAGCGGCTGCCCGGCCTCGGCCTGCTGGTGGCGGCGGAGTCGGCGTCCTGCCTGGCCGCGGTCGAGATGACGGCGGTCGGCGTGCCGTGGGACGCCGACACGCACGACCGGCTGCTCGCGGAGCTGCTGGGCCCGCGACCGTCGTCGGCGTCGGTGCGTCCCGCGAAGCTGCAGGCCCTCGCCGAGGAGGCCGCGGCCGCGCTCGACAACCCGCGGGTCAACCTCGACTCCCAGGTCGACCTGCTCCGGTCGCTGCGCCGCGCCGGATTGCCCGTCACCTCGACCCGGCGGCACGAGCTGCGCCGCCACGACCATCCCGCGGTCGCGCCGCTGGTGCGCTACCGCGAGCTCGCGCGGCTGCACGCGGCGCACGGGTGGGCGTGGCGCGACCAGTGGGTGCGCGACGGTCGCTTCCATCCGGAGTACGTCCCGGGCGGCGTGGTGTCGGGCCGGTGGGCGACCCGCGGCGGGGGCGCGCTGCAGATCCCCAAGGCGGTCCGCGCGGCCGTCGTCGCGCCGCCCGGTCGACTTCTGGTCGTGGCGGACGCCGGTCAGCTCGAGCCCCGCGTCCTCGCGGCGCTCGCGCACGACCCCGGCATGATCTCGGCGACGGCAGAGGGCGATCTCTACGCGGCGCTGGCGCGCGAGGCGCTCGGACGCCCGGAGGCGCGCGCCGAGATGAAGGTCGCGCTGCTCTCGGCGATGTACGGAGGCGGCGCGGGCTCCCCTGCCCTGGCGGCACTGCGCCGGCGCTTCCCGGCCGCGCTCGCGCTGCTCGAGACCGCCGCCCGGACCGGCGAGGCCGGCGGCAGCGTGCACTCCGTGCTCGGGCGGACGTCACCGCCGCGGTCGCCGGACTGGCTCTCCGGCCTGGCGGACGCCGTCGCCGGTGCTCGCTCGCGCGCCTACGGCCGGTTCACCCGGAACTTCGTCATCCAGGCGTCGGCCGCCGACTGGGCGGCGGTGCTGCTGGCGACGCTGCGGCTCTCACTGGCGGACCTGCGGGACCGCGGCTTCGCCGAGCTTGTCTTCTTCCAGCACGACGAGGTCGTCGTCGAGGTCGACACCCCGCTCGCGGACGCCGCCGTCGACGCCGTCCGCGCCGCCGGCGCGACCGCGACGCGGCTCGTCCTCGGCGACACCGGCGTCCACGTCCCCCTGGAGGCCCGCGCCGTCCGGAGCTACGCCGACCGCCCCTGACCCGCTCCCTCTTGGCGTGATCATGCGGATCGGTCCGATCATGCAAACCGGTCCGATCATGCGCTCGCCGACAGGGCGTCCGATCGCGTACGTGGACTCCGCCGGACGGCGTGCGCCCGTTGCGCCGCGTTGCCCAGGTAAAGCCGCTGCCGGATGCGTCGCGAGCGGCCCAAGGGGCGCAACGCAGCCGAAGGGGCGCAACGGCTCGGCGACCGGTCAGTCCATGATCGGACCGGATTGCATGATCACGGCAAGAGTGAGGGGGCGGGGCGGTCAGCGGGAGGGGGAGGCGGAGCTCAGGGTGGCGGTCGCGCCGCTGGGGGCGGGCTCGCGGCGCAGGGCGCCCAGCAGGGAGCGGCGACGTCCGGCCCGGGCCGTCGCGGGGAGCACGTGGTCGAACCGGTGGCGGCGCAGGTCGTCGACGAGCCGGTCGTCGACGGGCGCAAGCGTCCCGACGGCGTGGCCGAGCACGCGGTCGGCGAGCCCGGGGTTGAGCGCGAGCGCGGGTCCGTGCAGATACGTGCCGTAGACGCTGCCCTGCACCGCGCCCTCGGTGCCCTCCTCGCCGTCGCCGTTGCCGACGCCGATCCGCATGCGGCCGAGCGGCGACGCGGACGGACCGAGATGCGTGGCACCGCCGTGGTTCTCGAAGCCGATGAGCTGCGGCACCCCGAGCGCGGGGTCGGCGTCCGCGAGCACGTTGCCGACGGCGCGGCGCTCGAGCCGGTCGGTCCGGACGTCGAGCAGCCCCAGCCCGGGCGCCTCGGCGCCGCCGACCCCGAGGAAGGTCTCGCCGAGCAGCTGGTAGCCGGCGCAGATGCCGAAGATCGCGGCGCCACGTCCGGCGGCGACGACGAGGCCGCCGTCCTCGCGCAGCTCCTGCGCGGCCGCCGTCTGCTTGGCGTCCTCGCCGCCGCCGAGCAGGTAGACGTCGCCGGTCCGGGGCAGCCGCTGACCCGGGTGGACGGGGACGATCTCGGCCGAGATCCCGCGGGCGAGCGCGCGTCGGTAGAGGACGAGCGCATTCCCGGCGTCCCCGTACGTGCCCAGCAGGTGCGGGTAGACGTGCACGATGAGCAGCACGGACTCAGTGGCTGACATAGCGGCGCATCTCCCGGAACGCGGTGTAATTGGCGGCGACGACGAGCGGACCCGGCGGCAGTTTCGCGGCCAACCGCACGAGGTCGCCGTCCACCAGGGGCTGCGCGCCGGCGTAGTGCAGACGGACGGCGAGGTCGGTCCGCCGGTCGCCGATGGCACCGACGGCCCGACCCGCCAGGCGCTCGAAGGGCACGTCGTAGAGCCAGGACGTGTCCGTTCCGTCGGCGATCCGCGCGTTGATGCCGACCGCGAGAACGCTGTCCTCCTCGATCATCGACAGCGCCGCCGCCCACCCCGCCGGGTTCTTCGCGAGGAAGAGGGTGGCAGGCCGGCCACCGAGATCGAGGCGGGCGTACCGGCCGTCGACGTCGTCGACCTCGGCGAGCCGGGCGGCTGCGACGTCCGCGGACACGTCGAAGAGGTTCGCCGTCGCGATCGCGAAGAGGGCGTTGCCCCGGTTGACGTCACCCGGCAGCTTCAGCGGCACGGCCATGTGCCGCCCGTCCGGCAGCCGCACGCCCGCCGTCGAGAGCGTGTACTCCGGCTGCGGCATCGCGAAGCCGCATCCGGAGCTCCAGCGCCCGTCGGTCCAGGTCAGCAGGTGACCGCAGCGCGGGCAGACGGACGCGTCGTCCGTCCAGCGCGTGCCCGGGTCCACCCAGACGGTCTTGGTCGCCGCGAGCGCGGCGTCGACGACGTGCGGGTCCGCGGCGTTGGCGACGGCTGTCGCGCCGCTGTCCGCGAGCGCCTTCGCCCAGACCTGCGACGTCCGGCTGACCTCGTGGGTCCGGTCGAGCTGATCACGGGTCAGGTTCAGCAGGACGACGACCTCGGGCGACGTCTGTCGGAGCACGGACGGCACGTGCAGCTCGTCGGTCTCGAGGACGGCCGTCGGGCTCGTGCTGTCGTCGAGCGCGCTGAGGATCCCGGGGGCCATGTTGGCGCCGGTCGTGTTCGTCGCGACGTCGCCGCCGAGCGCCGCCGCGATGAGGCGGGTCGTCGTCGACTTGCCGTTGGTGCCCGTGACGAGGACCCCGTGGCGGCCGCGGGCGAGCGAACGCAGCGCGTCGGGCGCGACGGCGAGAGCGACGCGGCCGCGCACGACCGTCCCGGAGCCGCGGCCCAGGCTGCGGGAGAGGCCCCCCGCGAGACGGCCGGCCTTGAGGGCGGCGTCGAGACGGAGCCGGGCGAGGCCGTGGGCGTCATCCGTCGGTGAGGTCACGGCCGCACAGCCTATCGGCGGCCGGGTCCGGCTCCGGACACGCCGGGAGCCGCCCCACGGTCGTGGAAGCGGCTCCCGGGCAGGTCTGGGGCGGTCAGAGTGGGCGGACGGACTCGGCCTGCGGGCCCTTCTGACCCTGGCCGACCTCGAACTCCACGCGCTGCCCCTCGTCGAGGGACTTGTACCCGTCGGCGAGGATGGCCGACCAGTGCACGAAGACGTCAGCACCGCCGCCGTCGACGGTGATGAAGCCGTAGCCCTTCTCGGCGTTGAACCACTTGACGGTTCCCTGAGCCATTCCTGCTCCTGTTGCTGTTCCGTGGGGCGGTCCGTGCACGGCACGCGGACC
>DASQJO010000300.1:0-3482 GCA_035630955.1 Kineosporiaceae bacterium | reverse complement strand
GAAACCCGCATTGCGTATGCACTCCCGCATTTTCGGGGCTTCAAAAGCGCGGGTACTCGCGCAAAGCGGGGTTTCGGGAGCAGGCAGCGGACCACGGACGGGTCAGTCGTGGTCCGCAGGCGGGTCAGCCGCGGACGGTGCGCGGGACGGCGGGCAGGTGCGTCGGCAGGGTCATCCGGGGTGCGCGCCGGGGGCGGCCGACGCCCTCGAGCTCGAGCAGGCGCTGCACCCGGAACCGGTGGCCCCGGTAGCACTCGATCAGCTCCGCGCAGGCGGCGTCGTCCTTCACCTCGCCGGCGAGCGCCCACGTGACGTTCTTGGCCACGTGGAAGTCGTTCCACGAGAACGCGTCGGCGTCCCCGTGCGCGCGCTGCCGGATCTCGGCGGCCGTCCACACCCCGACGCCGGGGACCGTCCGCAGCGCCCGCGCGGCCTCCTCGCCGGGCAGGTCGACGGTCCGCTCGAGCCGGTGCGCGACGGTCGCGGCGGCGAGGACCACGCGCCGGCGCTGCTCGTCGACGCCGGCCCGCAGCCACTCCCACTGCGGGATCGACGCCCACTCCCGCGGCTGCGGGGGCACCCGCATGCCCGCGGCGAAGGTGCCGGCGTCCCGGGCGGGCCCGGGCGCGACCTCGCCGTAGGCACGCACGAGCATCCGCCACGCCGCGTGCGCCTCGCCGCCGGTCACCCGCTGCTCGAGGGCGGCGGCGGCCAGCGCCTCGAAGACCGCCGCCGTCCGGGTCACCCGCCAGTGCGGGTGCACGCGCCACACCGCCACCAGCCGGTGGTGCTCCGGGAGGGGCTCGAAGCCCGCCGGGTCGTCGGCGTCGCCCAGCAGGGCGGGGACGCCGTCGAGCGCGGCGTCCGCCCCCGCTCCCCACGCGTGCGCCACGACCTCGCCCGCAGCGGCGCGGGCCTGCAGGCGCAGCAGCACCGGCCCGGACGCGTTCCGGGTCGCACGCCAGACCACCCCGTCCGGCTGCACCCGGTGGCACGGGTCCCGCGGCCCGCGCCGGAGCCCGGACAGCACGCTGCCGACCGGAACGGGCCGGCCCGGCCGCCAGACGCGGACGGCAGGGGAACGGCCGGACGTCACACGAGCAGTGTGCACGGCGCGGCGACCCCGCCGCCGCGCGGACCCGATCCTCAGCTCGGTCTCGTACACTGCTGCGGCCGTCGACGCCCGTCGCGGGCCGGAACCAGCAGGAGCACACGTGGCGAAGACCGCCGAGAAGGACCGCAAGGCGCGCGTCGAGGAGATGCGCAAGGCCCAGGCCGCCGCCGAGCGGCGCCGGACGATACTCGTCGTCGGCGCCGCCTCGCTCGTCGTCATCCTGCTCGCCGGCATCGTCACGAAGGTGGTCCGCGACGCCCAGGCGGAGAAGGACCCCGCGTCGCTCGGCGTGACCCTCGCCGCGGGCGCCTGCGACCCGGTGACCAACGACAAGCCGAACGGCACCCAGGTCCACGTCGGCCCGCAGACCGACAAGCCGGACGTGACGAAGGTCAAGTACACGACGGTGCCGCCGGCGTTCGGCGAGCACTTCGTCAGCCCGGCCTACCCCGCCTCGGCGTTCTACACGGCGGCGGACCGGCCGAAGATGGAGACGCTCGTCCACAACCTCGAGCACGGCTACACGGTGGTCTGGTACACCGCCGACACGCCGAAGGCGCAGGTCGACGAGCTCAAGAAGATCGCCGACCGGGCCCGCACCATGCCGGAGACCAGCGGCAAGTTCATCGTCAGCGCCTGGGACGACGCCTACGGCACCTTCCCGTCCGGCAAGACGATCGGCATGTCGCACTGGGGGGCGAGCACCGCCCACCGCCAGCTCTGCGGCGCCGTCTCCGGCGAGGCGATCAAGTCGTTCGTGACGAGCTATCCGTACTCCGACTCCCCGGAGCCGCAGGGGGCGTGACGCCCCCGGGCGACCGCCCCAGCCCGACGCCCGCCCCGGCGAGCGCCAGGTCGGCCGCCGTGAACAGCACCCGGGAGAGCAGCACCACGACGACGACGGCGCCGCGGTCCAGCACGCTTGACAGAACTGCGGCGAGCGCGACCTCCCGCGCTCCCGCGCCGGCGGGCGCCACGACGACGACGAGCCCGACGGCCCACGCCAGTGCGTAGCCGCCGACGGCGAGGGCGAGCGTCCGCCACGTCGCGGGCGCGCCCAGCGGCACGGCGAGCAGCCAGATCTGCAGCCCGGCGGCGATCCACGCGAGCAGCGCCCAGCCGGTGGCGACGGCTGTCCCGCGCAGGGAGGTCCACTGTTCCAGCGGCGGGCGCCCGACCAGCCGCAGGCCGCGGTCGAGCAGCCGCCCCAGCAGGCCCGGGTGCAGCAGGGCCACGACCGGGACGACGAGCAGCGCGGCCCACCGCAGCGCGTCCCCGCCCTGACCCGAGGACGCCGGCGTCAGCGGCAGCGTGACCAGGACGACGAGCAGCGCCGACGCCCCCGACAGCAGCAGCAGGACGAAGGTCGCCGCGACCGTGCTGCGGCGCGCCACGTGCCGCTTCGCGAGCTCGGCCTGCACGACCATCGGCCACAGGCTGCCGGGCACGTACTTGCCGATCTGCCCGACGAAGAACACCCGCGCCGCCATGCCGACCGGCAGCCGGGCGCCGAGGTCGGCGAGCAGCGCGCGCCACGCCAGCCCGGTGAGGACGGCGTTGAGCAGGGTCGCGAGCGCGGCGAGCACGATGTCGCGCAGGTCCAGCCGGTGCAGGGCGTCGACGACCTCCGGCCAGCGCGACCACAGCGCCCACACGGCGAGACCGACGGCGACGACGACGAACGCGCCGCGGACGACCCACGACGACGACGCCGCCGACACCAGGCGGCGGGCCCGCCCCAGCACGTCGCTCAGCGCGCGCTCCCCATCCACATGAGCGGAGGGTATCGGGCCACCCTGAGGGCGCAGGTCCTCGCCGTCTCCTCGTCGTCGGGTGGTCCTAGCCTTGCCCGGTGCGGTGGCTGGCGATGGGGACCTACGACGTCGACCGCCATCCCCGCGTCGGCGTGCTCCTCGAGGGGTTGCGCGCGTCCGGCGACGAGGTGCTCGAGGCGAACGCGCCGCTGCCGCTCGACACCGCCGGGCGGGTCCGGATGCTCCAGCAGCCCTGGCGGCTGCCCCTGCTCGCGGTGCAGCTCGCCCGCTGCTGGTGGTCCGTGGCCAGGCAGGCCCGGCGCGCCGTCGCGGGGCGGCCCCCGGACGCCGTGCTCGTCGGCTACCTCGGTCACTTCGACGTGCACCTCGCGCGGCTGCTCCTCCCCCGGCGTCGCGGAACGCCGGTCGTGCTCGACCACCTCGTCTCGGCCGCCGGCACGGCCGCCGACCGGGGCCTCTCGCGGGGCGCCCGGATCCGCCGGCGGATGCTCGAGGGGATCGACGCCGCCGCGCTCGCCCGCGCCGACGTCGTCGTGGTCGACACCCACGAGCACCTGGCGGCACTCCCCGACCGCGTCCGGGACAGGGCCGTC
>DASQJO010000299.1:0-9136 GCA_035630955.1 Kineosporiaceae bacterium | reverse complement strand
CGAGGCCGGCTGGCTGCTGCTGGTACAGATGATCGTGATCAGGGTCTTGCGCAGTTGCCGGTAGGTCAGGGCGGCCTCGCCGCAGTCGGCCTGCCGCGTCCCGCCGGGCGGGATGACGATGGCGTCCGGCCACGTGGAGGTGCTCTGCGCCGAGCGCACGACCACCGCGTCGGCGATCCGCAGCTGACCCTCGGGGGTCGTGGTCCCGGCCGGGGCGACGGGATGGGCCCTGTCGTAACCGGTGAAGGCCCGGGTCGTCATCGAGACGCGCGACGCCGGCGCGAGCTTCGCGGTCGCCTGGCCGTTCGCGGGCAGGCCGATCCGCCACCACGCGGTCAGGCGCGTGCCGTGAGCGGCGGCCTTGTCGACCACCTTCGTCCAGCCGGCCATGGTCACCCTGCTGGACCTCGAGCTGACCACGGTCGCCAGCAGGAGTGTGCGGCGATCCGTCCCGGTCGGGACGGTCGTCCGCGCGGTGCGGCTGCGTCGCGCCGTGTAGGCGGCCGCCGGTCCGACCTGGGACAGGTGCGTCGTGCAGGTCAGGGTTGCCGTGGAGTCGCCGTCACGGGTGACGTCCAACCGTCGGCCGAGGCAGGCATACAGCTGGCTGGTGGAGTTCTCGCTGTTCGAGCCGGCGTCGGCGCTGGCGATGATCACCGGGGTCAGGGTGGCGAGGCCCAGCGTGACGACGACGGCCAGACGCGTCGACCTCGAGCGGACCCCACGCCGACGTCGCGCTGCATGCATGGCCATCGACGACTCCTCGTTCGGCCCCCGGCCCCAGATGTGTGCAGGTTGAGCCCCCGTGCGCGGGCTTTCGGCCCCGATCGCCCGATTACGGACAGCAGGACGTCAAGCACCAGCTGTGGAACGTAGGGAGAGGGTGTCGATCAGGATGTCAAGAGCAGATAAAACCATCCCCAAATCGGCTGCCCGGCGCAGTCCGGAGAGCGGCTGTTCGGGCGGTTCCGGCCCGGGCGTCGTCAGCGTGGCCGTGGGACGAACGCCTCGTCCGGCCGCCCCGGCATGGCCGAGGGGTCGCGCGCCAGACGCCGCTCCAGGCGATCCCGCGCGAGCTCGACCCGCAGATTCGCCGTCGCCCACGCCTGGCGTGACGTCGCCGCCGACCGCTCGTCCAGCGCGGCCCCCAGGTCGGCGAGAGCGCCCCGCAACGAGGTCACCTCGTCGAGCCGTTCGTCGTCGGGTGCCGTCCGGGCGAGGCCGGTGAGCTGCTCGTCGAGCTCGAGGAACCGCGGGCGCACCGCCGACCACGCCGCCGCGGCCTGAACAGGGTCGCCGGCTGCGAGCACGGACGGCAGCACGCGGTCGTGCAGCCAGTGCGCGCCCGCCTCGGCGTCCGCGGCAGGCGCGTCCCAGGCCTCGAGCCTGCGGCGGCGCCGCGTGGCCAGCCAGACCGCGGCGGCGACGAGCCCCACGACCACGAGGAGCAGGAGCATCCAGGCCCACCACGGGATCTCACCCGTGCTCGCCGTCTCGCCGGACGTCGCGGACGACGAGGCCACGGGCGATGGCGGCGTCGAGGCGGGCAGGGCGGCGGCGCTCGTCGTCTGCGTCGTCGTCCGGGTCGCGGTCTGCGTCGTCGTCTCGGTCGCGGTCCGGGTCGCGGTCTCCGTCTGGGTCGCGGTCTCCGTCCTGGTCGACGTCGACGTCGACGTCGTCGCGGGCGGCCGCGACGTCGTACTCGTGCGTTCCGGCGTGGCACCGCTGGGCGCGGGCGCGGCCGACGAGGTGGTGGTCGTCGCGCTCGCGCCCGGACGCGCGCCGGACGTCCCCGTCGGAGACCGCGTGACGCTGGTGGGCAGCGGAAGCGAACCGGTGGCGGACGAGCGGGACGGAGCCGCCGAGCCGCCGCCCGCGCCGCAGCCGGCGAGGAGGAGGCCGGCGAGAGCGACGGCCGCGCCGACGGTGGGGACCCGAGCACTACGACGACGGACGTTCCACGGTGCCGACATGCTTCCCTCCTCCTGGCTGGTCCACCGCGTGCGTCCACGCGGTGTCGGCGCCCACGGTGGTGGTCCCGACCGCCGGACGGCCTCATCCAGGGGGAATGACGTCCACGGGGTCGCCGAGCCGCGGGAAGCGGCGCAGACCGGCGGAGGTCCATCGGTTGGCGTGCTCGCGCCGCTCCTCGACGGTGATCGTGCCGGCCTCGACACGGATGACGGACCAGGAGCGCTCCACCCCCCGCAGGCGCCTGCTCGTGGCCGTGCCCGCCACCACCTCCACCACCCCACCCGACGCGGACTTGCCGGGCCGGTCCAGCCGGCATGCGCTCGGGACGTGGGTGTGACCGGCGAGCACGAGATCCACGCGGCCCTCGATCGCCTGGAGCAGGCGCGACCGGCCGACGAGGCCCGTGGGTCCGCGAACGCTGACGGGGTGGTGCAGGGCGAGCACGCGGACGGCCCCCGCGGGAGCCGAGCCGAGCACGCGGGCGACGAGTTCCGCCTGCTCGCTGCTGATCCGTCCGGACTTCCAGCGCCACCGCGGCATCGAGGCCAGGCCGAGGGCCCGGACGCCGGACGCCTCGACCACCGCGTCGAGCGGACCGGGCAGGTACCTCTGGTAGGCGCGATAGGGCTGCGCGAAGCGGCGCACCGGATCGAGGGGCACGTCGTGGTTGCCGAGCACGACCAGCCGGGGTGCGGGCAGCCCCTCCAGGAGCGCGCACGCGGCCACGAACTGGCGGCGGCGGGCACGCATCGTGAGATCCCCGGTGACGACCGTCAGCGTGGGCGCGACGGCGGCGACGTCCGCGAGGAGTGATTCCACGACGTCCGGCGCGTGGGCTCCGAGGTGGAGGTCGGACAGGTGCGCGATGACCACCGGTCCGGTGCGTGTCTCGGCGCCCGGCCCCGCGCCGGCTCCGGGCGCCGCAGTCATCGGGAGGAGCTGCGACCGGCGGGCAGGGCCAGTGTGCGCAGCCGGCCCCAGTCCATCTCCGGCCGCTCCCGGCGGACACCGGGCCGGTTGCGCGGGACCCGCACGCGCAGGGCGCCGGGGCGGGTCGTGCAGCGGACCGGCGTCGGCAGGGACAGCGCCTCGCCGTCCACACCCACCGGCAGGAACGGGGCATCGGCGTCGACGACGACCTCGGCGCAGGCCGTCCGCCACAGCGCACGGGTCCGGCTGCCCCGGACGAGGTCGGCGGCGTCGGCGGCGCTGTCCACGGTGACGGCGAGGACGCCGAGGACGCCGGTGTCGAGCCGCGCCCGCCGGCTCAGCCCCGCGAGGTCGCTCGAGCCGTACGGATTGTTGCTGACGAGGACGGCCTGCGGACCGGCGATCCGCCGGTCGTCCACCTGCACCTCCAGGCGGGGCCCCTGGTGCCGCGTCAACAGGTCCGGGAGCATGTCCAGCGTGGTGCGGGCCTTGTCGTCCCGGTAGGCGGGGCTCTGCACGATCGCCGCGTACGCACCGAAGGACGCGTTGTTCACGAACGTGCGGCCCGCGATCACCCCGAGATCGACACGGATCTCGACGCCGTCGGTGAGCGCGTCGAGGCAGCGGGACGGGTCCTCGCGGTCGAGGCCGAGGTCGAGCGCGAAGTGGTTGCGCGTGCCGGCGGAGATCACCATGAAGGGGATGTCGTGCTCCGCGGCGATCCCGGCGACCAGCGCCTGGGTGCCGTCGCCGCCCGCGACGCCGAGCAGGTCGGCGCCCTCCGCCACGGCCTTGCGCGCGAGGTCGGCGACGTCCGTGTGGCCGCCCTCGGGGCCCTCACCCAGGACGACCACCTCCGCGCCGGCGGCCCGCGCCTTCTCCACGAGGCCGAACCTGGCGACCTTGCCGCCTCCGGAGCGGGGATTCATGATCAGGAAGGGCGAGCGCGGGGGCGGCGTCTCGTGCAGCTCGGGTCCGGTCGTCTCGTCGACGCGGACCAGCGCCGCGGCGCCCGCAGCTCCCGCCGCCGCCCACAGCACCACCGCGACCAGGACCACCCGGAGCAGCTGACTCTGCGCGGCCACGACCGCGACGGCGAGCGGCACCGCGACGGCGACGACCGCGGAGATCCAGCGCACCACGCCCCGATGTGTGAGGAACCACCAGGTGGCGGCGAGGGCCACGGCGACACCCGCGACGCCGAGCAGCAGCAGGCCGATGCCGGCCCAGACGTCGGCCAGCAGGAGCGGCACGACGACCGCCGCCGCGGCCGCGAGCACGGCCAGGCGGGCGAGCCAGCGCGCGGACCGCGCGGCGACGGGCCGAGCCGTCGCCTGCGCACGCGGCCCCGCGTGCCCGGCCGTCACCGGCTCACCGCCGTCGTCCCGTCGTCGAGCTCCACCACAGTCGAAGTCCACCGGCCCGACGGCCCGGGAGCCTCCTCCCTCGAGGATGACGTGGCCCGGCGGGCTTCCTCGCACAGTGGAGCGGGGTTCGCCTGGCGGCTGCCCGGCGGCCTCGCGAAGGGAGACACGACGATGACGAGTTCGTCGACGACGGCGCGGACGGTGGTCCCCGCGCAGCTCGACTACCACACGCTGTCGGTCGACGACACGCTGGCAGCGGCGGAGGTCGACGAGCAGCGCGGACTGAGCACGGCTCAGGCCGAGGAGCGGCTGCGGACCTTCGGGCCGAACCGGTTCGCGGAGGCGGCGAAGGAGCCGAGGTGGCGTGCCTTCCTGCGGCAGTACGCCGACGTCATGCAGATCGTGCTGCTGGTCGCGGGCCTCGGGAGCCTCTGGCCGCTGAAGCAATGGGGAACGGGCATCGTCCTGCTCGGGCTCACCCTGCTCAACGCGGTGCTCGGCCTGCAACAGGAGGGCAAGGCGGCCGCGGCCGTCGCTGCGCTGCAGAAGATGATGATCATCAAGGCCAAGGTGCGGCGGGACGGCCGGATGTCCGAGCTGCCCGCGGAGGACCTGGTCCCGGGGGACGTCGTGTCGATCGAGGCCGGCGACCTCGTCCCGGCGGACGGCAGGCTGCTCCGGGCGGCCTCACTGGAGATCGCCGAGTCGGCGCTGACCGGCGAGAGCGTTCCGGTCGGCAAGGGGATCGAGGCCGTGGCGCAGGCGGACACCCCGCTGGGTGACCGCACCGACATGGTCTACATGAACACCAACGTGACCCGCGGCGCGGGCACCTTCGTGGTGACGGCGACGGGGATGTCGACGGAGGTCGGCCACGTCTCCGACATGCTCCAGGCACAGGACGACTCGGAGACCCCGCTCACCCGGCAGCTGGCGACCCTGACGAACCAGATCCTCGTCATCGCCGGCGTCGCCCTGCTGGTGTCGGTCGTCATCAACCTGGCCCGTGGCAATCCCTTCGACGTCGTCTTCACGGCCGCCATCGCCTTCGCGATCTCGGCGATCCCCACCGGCCTGCCGGCCGTCGTCACCACCATCCTGTCCCTGGGCACGAGGATGCTCGCCGAGGCCAACGCCATCGTGAAGCGGCTGCGGTCGGCCGAGACGCTGGGTTCGACCTCGGCGATCAACTCCGACAAGACCGGGACCCTGACGCTGAACCAGATGACCGCCGTCGAGATGACGATTCCCGGCCGCCGGTACACGGTCTCCGGGAGCGGGTACGCGACCGAGGGCACGATCAAGCACGCGTTCGGCCAACCGGAGGTCCCGCTCGACCCGTTCCTCCTGCCGATGGCACTGGCCTCGGACGCCACGGTCCGTGACGGCGGGATGGTCGGGGACCCCACCGAGGGCGCCCTCGTCGTGCTGGCCGAGAAGGGCGGGCTCGACACCGACGAGACCCGCCGCCTCCACCCCCGGATCGCCGAGCTGCCGTTCGACGCCGCGTACAAGCTCATGGCCACCTTCCACCGCATGACCGACGAGTACGGCCGCGACGTCGTCCGCTGCTTCGTCAAGGGTGCGCCGGACCAGCTCCTCGCCCGCGCCACGCACACCCTCGACCCGGTCGACCTGCACGTCATCGCCGTGGACGACGGCTTCCGGCAGCGCTACCTGGAGGAGAACCAGCGCCTGGGCGAGCAGGGCCTGCGGGTGATGGCGACGGGCCGCAAGGACTTCGCCCCCGCGTCCTTCGACCCGAACGGCGACCTGCTGTCCCAGCTCGCAGGGCTCACGGTGCTCACACTCGTGGGCATCGAGGACCCGCCACGCCCCACCGCCCAGTCGGCGATCGCCACCGCGCAGGCCGCCGGCATCCGGATCCGGATGATCACCGGGGATCACAAGGTGACCGCGGCGGCGATCGCCCGCCGCCTGGGCATCCACGGAACGGCCATCAGCGGCGCCGAGTTCGGGACCATGTCGGACGACGAGGTCCTGCAGGCCATCGACGACGTCGGGATCATCGCCCGGGTCACCCCGGAGCACAAGGTGCGCCTCGTCGAGGTGCTCCAGCGCAAGGGACACATCGTGGCCATGACCGGCGACGGCGTGAACGACGCGCCGGCGCTGAAGAAGGCCGACATCGGCATCGCCATGGGGATCACCGGGACCGAGGTCTCCAAGGAGGCCGCGGCGATGATCCTCACCGACGACAACTTCGCGACGATCGTCCGGGCGGTCGAGCTGGGCCGGGGACTCTACGACAACCTGCGCAAGTTCGTGGTCTTCCAGATGGGCAACCTCATCTCCTACATCGTCACGTTCCTCGGCGCGAGCATCTTCTCCATCGCCGCGGGCGTCCCCTTCCTCCCGCTCCAGACCCTCTGGGTGAACTTCTCGACGCAGCTCCTGCAGGCCATCGGACTCGGCTACGGCAGGCCCGCGCCGGACCTGATGCAGCGGGCCCCCCGCCACGTCGACGAGCGCATCCTGGGCCGCGACCAGTACGCCTGGCTGGGGTTCACCGGGCTGGTCGTCGGGGGCGGGACGCTGGGCGTCATCGCCTGGGCCGAGCACGCGTACACGCTCGAGATCGCCCGCACCATGGGGCTGACCACGTTCTCGCTGTTCTGCCTGCTGCGGTCGTTCACGGTGAAGGACGACCTGCGGTCGGTCTTCTCGCTGGACACGTTCGACGACCGGCGCTTCCTGCGGATGAGCCTCATCTCCGTCGCCGCGATCGTCCTGGCGACGGAGCTCGGCCTGTTCCAGAAGATCCTCCAGACGCAGGACCTGGACCTCGACCAGTGGCTGGTCTGCGTGCTCGTGTCCCTGTCGATCATCGTCGTCTCGGAGATCCGCAAGGCGATCCTCAGGCGAGGCAGCCCGCAGGGGACGACGCCGGCGGTCACGTCGCGACCCGTGTGACACCCCGAGCCCCATCATCATGACGGCCGCGACTCTCGTCGTCGTGACGGCCGCCGTCTTCGCCTGGGGGGCGCTGTCGGCGCGCCTGGAACGATCCGCCCTCACGGCACCGATCGTGTTCCTGGTCGTCGGCGTCCTGCTGTCGCCGGCGATGCCGTCGGCGGCCCCGCCGCCCGCCGAGTCGTTCCGGCTGCTCACGGAGGTCACCCTCGTCTGGGTCCTGTTCTCCGACGCCGCCCGGGTCGGACTGAGGGAGCTGAGATCGGACGCCGGGATCTACGGCCGGCTGCTCGGGCTCGCGCTGCCGTCGACGGTCGTCCTCGGATGGCTGGTGGCGGCCGCGATCCTCCCGGGGGTCGACGCGTGGCTGGCGCTGCTGGTCGGCGCGGCGCTCGCGCCCACCGACGCCGCCCTCGGCGCCCCCGTGATGAACGACCCCCGGGTCCCGAAGCGGATCAGCGGGATCCTCAACGTCGAGAGCGGCCTGAACGACGGCATCGTGACCCCTGTCGTGCTCATCGCGCTGGCGGGTGTCGCGGCCGAGGGTGACGAGGCGACCGGTCTCAGCCATGCCGCCCTGGAACTGCTGCTCGGGGCCCTCGCAGGAGGGCTCGTGGGGACGGCGGGCGGCGGCCTCCTGCGCGTCGCCCGCCGTCGGGCGTGGGTCGACGAGGAGTTCGCGGGACCGGCGGTCCTGGCGCTGGCGCTGCTGGCCTACGCCGTGGCTCTCGCCTGCGGCGGCAACGGGTTCGTCGCGGCCTTCGTCGGCGGCCTGGCCTTCGGCTCGGCCGCCGGACGCGCGAGCCCGCGTGCCGTCTTCTACGTCGAGCAGACCGGCGCGCTGGCCGGACTGCTGGTCTGGACGTTGTTCGGAGCCGTCGCCGTACCGGTCGTCGTCGACACCGCCACCTGGCAACTCGTGCTGTACGCCGTGCTCAGCGTCACGGCGCTGCGCATGGTGCCGGTGTTCGTGGCCCTGGCGGGGTCCGGCCTCGGCCGGCGTGCAGCTCTCTTCGTCGGCTGGTTCGGGCCGCGCGGGCTGGCGTCGGTCGTGTTCGCCCTGCTCGCGGTCGAGGACCTGGGGCACCGCGCCGATCCGGCCGTCGCGGTCATCGTGCTGACGGTCCTGCTCAGCGTCGTCGTGCACGGCGCCACCGCGGCGCCGTTCGCGGCACGCTTCGGCCCCGGGCTGCTGCCGGCGTCCGTGACCCCATCCGCCGGGGGTGACGCCGGGGCGGGCAGTTGAGGCCACGCTCGGGACCATGTCGACGGAAGCCGGCGCGGGAGGCCCGCTGCTGCGGTTCCTCCCCGGGGTTCGGACCGTCTCGACCTACCAGCGGGCGTGGCTGCCCAAGGACGTGGTCGCAGGCGTGGTCCTTGCCACGCTGCTCGTACCCCAGGGGATGGCCTACGCGGAGCTGGCGGGGCTGCCGGCCATCAACGGCCTGTACACGTCCATCCTCTGCCTCCTCGCCTACGCGCTGTTCGGGCCGTCCCGCATCCTCGTCCTCGGCCCGGACTCGTCCCTGGGTCCGATGATCGCGGCGACGATCCTTCCGCTGATGGTGGCGGGAGGCGACCCGGAACGGGCCGTGGCGCTGGCCTCGATGCTGGCCGTGATGGTGGCGCTCGTGATGATCGTCGCGGGGCTCACGGGGCTAGGTTTCGTCGCGACGCTCCTGTCGAAGCCGACCATGATCGGGTACATGAACGGCCTCGCCGTCACGATCATCGTCGGCCAACTGCCGAAGCTCTTCGGGTTCAGCACCGACGCGGACGGTCTGCTCGGTGAGGCCGCCGCGTTCGTGCGCGGGCTGGCCCAGGGGGAGGCCGTGCCGGCGGCGGCCGTCCTCGGCATCTGCGGCGTCGTGCTCGTCCTCGTCCTGCAACGGTGGCTGCCCACGGTGCCGGCGGTCCTCGTCCTGGTCGTG
>DASQJO010000298.1:0-4695 GCA_035630955.1 Kineosporiaceae bacterium | reverse complement strand
CAGCCCGTGCTGCGCGGCGGTGGCCGCGGCACGCAGCGCGAGCACCGGGTCCTCCGTGGGGCGCAGGCCGGGGCCGAGCACGACCTCGCCGTCGTGCTCGACGAGCCCGTGCCCGAGCGGGCGCAGCCGGGGACGCCGGGGGCCGCGGGCCCGCCGTGACGGCATGGCCTGCCGGGCGCGGCGGACCGTGGTGTCGACGGCGTGCGCGATCGTGCGCGCCGACGCCGAGACCCGGGCGAGCAGCTCGTCGGCGTCCCCGACCCCGCACGCGACGGCGACGGCGTCCTGCTCGGCGAGCAGCAGGCGCTCCATCGGGCGGCCCGTGACGGCGTGCAGGGCGTCACGGACGTCGAGCAGCACCTCGTGCGCGTCGTCCACCTCGCCGTGCGGACGGTCCGTGACCCAGCTGGTGGCGAGCGCGCGGAGGGTGGTGACGTCGCGCAGGCCGCCGCGGCTCTCCTTGAGGTCGGGCTCGAGCAGGTGAGCGGCCTCACCGAAGCGGGCGGCGCGCTCGGCGAGCAGGTCGAGCAGCTGGGGCAGGCGGCGCCGGATGCCGCCGCGCCAGTCGGTGAGCAGCGCGGCCCGGGCGCGGACGGCGAGGGCGGCGTCCCCGGCCAACGGCCGCAGGTCGAGCAGCCCGATGGCGGCGGACAGGTCGGCGGCCGCCACCTCGCGGCACTGGGACTGGGTGCGGACGCTGTGGTCGAGCCGTAGCCCCGTGTCCCACAGGGGGTACCAGAGCCGGTCCGCGAGGACCTTGACGGCATCGCCGCGCCGGCCGTCGTGGAGCAGCACGAGGTCGAGGTCGCTGGCGGGGCCGGCGTCGCGGCGGGCGACGCTGCCGACGACGGCGAGCGCCACCCCCTCCTGGCGCTCCAGGCCGCTGCCGGGCAGCGCGCGGTCCCAGGCCGAGACGAGGGCCCGCTCGACGAGGTCGGCGAGCGCGGACCGCCGGGCCCGGCCGGTGGACCGGACGGCGAGCGCGAGCCGCTCGCGACGAAGGTCCCGCGGCGGGGACGCGGTCGTGTCGTCGATCACTGCTCCCCCCTGCCCGACATGTGGGCCCTCATCGTGATCATTCGTCGCCGTCGATCACGATGAGGGCCCACATCTGGCCCCTAGAGTGCGTCGACCCCGCGCTCGCCCGTGCGCACCCGCACCACGTCGTCCACCGGGACGACCCACACCTTGCCGTCGCCGATGCGCCCGGTCTGGGCCGCCTTGACGACGACCTCGGTGACGTCCGCGGCGTCCGCGTCGTCGACCAGCACCTCGACCCGCACCTTGGGCACCAGGTCGACGGTGTACTCCGCGCCCCGGTAGACCTCGGTGTGGCCCTTCTGCCGGCCGTAGCCGCTGGCCTCGCTGACCGTCAGGCCCTGGACGCCGAAGGACTCCAGCGCGGCCTTGACCTCGTCGAGCTTGTGCGGCTTGATCACGGCGGTGATGAGCTTCACGCCGGCACCTCCTCGGTCCTGGTGGCGCCGACGAGGGCGCCCGACGGGCGGAAGCCGCCGCCCGGGATGGTCTCGTACGCGGACTCGGCGTGCTCGGCCAGGTCGATGCCGGACTCCTCGTCCTCGGGGTCGAGCCGGAAGCCGACGGTCTTGTTGACGACGAACCCGATGACGAACGCGAGCACGAACGAGTAGACGAGGACCGAGCCGGCCGCCAGCGCCTGGTTGCCGAGCAGGCCCCAGCCGCCACCGTAGAACAGGCCGTCGGCGGCGACCCCGCCGCTGCCGTTGACGTTGGCCTTGGTCGTGCTGAAGAAGCCGAGGAAGAGGCAGCCGATGATGCCGCCGACCAGGTGGACGCCGACGACGTCGAGGGAGTCGTCGAACCCGAGCCGGTACTTCAGCCCGACGGCGAAGGCGCAGCCGGCGCCGGCGATGAGGCCGAGCAGGATCGCCGACCACGGCACCAGGAACGCGCAGGCGGGCGTGATGGCGACGAGGCCGGACACCGCGCCGGAGGCGAAGCCGAGCGAGGTGGCGTGCCCGTCGCGGAAGCGCTCGACGAGGATCCAGCCGAGGGCGGCCGTCGCCGTGGCGACCTGGGTGTTGGTGAAGGCGAGGCCGGCCAGGCCGTTGGCCGCGAGCGCCGAGCCGGCGTTGAAGCCGAACCAGCCGAACCAGAGCAGACCCGCGCCGAGCATGACGAACGGCAGGTTGTGCGGCTTGAACTGCGCCCTCGGCCAGCCGTTGCGCTTGCCCAGCACGAAGGCCAGCGCGAGGCCGGCGGCTCCGGCGTTGATGTGGACGGCGGTCCCGCCGGCGAAGTCCTCGACGCCGCGCGCGGCGAGCCAGCCCGCGCCGTTGCCGTTCGCGTCGCCGAAGGAGAACACCCAGTGCGCGACCGGGAAGTAGACCAGCGTCACCCAGAACGTCACGAACACCGACCAGCCGAGGAACTTGGCACGGTCGGCGATCGCGCCCGAGATCAGGGCCGGCGTGATGATCGCGAACATGAGCTGGAACATCGAGAACGCGGTGTTCGGGATCGTCAGCTCGGCTCCGTTGGCGGCGAGCGACTTCATCGCCTCGCCCATGCCGAACCAGCCGAGCCCGCCCCAGAAGCCGTTGCCGGTCTGCCCGAAGGCGACCGAGAAGCCGTAGAGCGTCCAGAGCACGCTGACGACGCCGATCGTGACGAACGACATCATGAGCATGTTGAGCACGCTCTTGGCGCGCACCATGCCGCCGTAGAAGAAGGCAAGGCCTGGTGTCATGAGCAACACGAGCGCAGCGCTCGCGAGCACCCAGGCGGTGTCTCCGCTGTTCATTCGCACCCCTTGCTGTCCGGGCCGGAGAGGACCGCTGATCCCGCCGTCCGACGGCGGGGCGATCCGGTCTGGTCGGGGCGCCACGTCCGCGGGGCTCCCGTCGACCTGACACGTTTCCGGCGCGGTGTTTCAGGGGTGGCCCCCCTGTGTTACGGCGACGTGACGGCGCTCGGCCCCGGGTGAAACCTTCGTTTCCCCGCCCACCCAGCTGTGTCGCTGATCAGGGCAAAAGGGGGCGGTCAGACGCGCTCGACGAGGAGGCTCGAGCCCTGGCCGACGCCGACGCAGAGCGTGACGAGGCCGCGCTGCCCGCCCTCCCGCTCGAGCCGGCCGAGCAGCGTGACGAGCAGCCGGCAGCCGCTCGAGCCCAGCGGGTGGCCCAGGGCGATGGCGCCGCCGTCCGCGTTCAGCCGGTCCTCGTCGAGCCCGAGCCGCCGCACGCAGGCGAGGACCTGCGCGGCGAAGGCCTCGTTGAGCTCGACGGCGTCGAGCCCGTCGACGCCGAGCCCGACCCGGTCGAGGAGCTTCTGCGTCGCCGGCACCGGGCCGAGGCCCATGAGGTGCGGCGGCACGCCCGAGCTTGCCGCGCCCACCACGCGGGCGCGCGGCGTCAGGCCGTGCTTCTCCACCGCCTCGCCGGACGCGACGACGATCGCCGACGCCCCGTCCGAGAGCGGCGAGGCGTTGCCCGCCGTGACCACGCCGTCCGGCCGGAACGACGGCCTGAGCTTCGCGAGCCCGGCCATGGTGGAGTCGGGCCGGGGCGTCTCGTCCCGGGTCACCGGGTCGCCCTTCGGCACGGGGACGCCGACCAGCTCGGCGTCGAAGAACCCCTTGTCGGCGGCCCGCGCGGCCCGCTCCTGCGAGCGCAGCGCGTACGCGTCGCACTCCTCGCGGGTGATGCCGTCGAGCGCGGCGACCTCCTCGGCGGTCTCGCCGAGCGAGATCGTCGCCTGGCCGCCGTCGACGTCGCGCATCCGGGGGTTCACCAGCCGCCAGCCGAGCGCGGTGTCCACGACCTCCCCCGGCCGGGCCCACGGCGTCCCCGGCTTGCTCATCACCCAGGGTGCCCGGGTCATCGACTCGACGCCGCCCGCGACGACGAGCTCCGCCGTCCCCGTCTGCACCTCCTGAGCCGCCGACATGACCGCCTGCAGCCCGGATGCGCAGAGCCGGTTCACCGTGAAGCCCGGAACCGCCATCGGCAGGCCCGCGAGGAGCACCGCCATGCGGGCGACGTTCCGGTTGTCCTCGCCGGCCTGGTTGGCGGCGCCGAGGATCACCTCGTCGACGGCCTCGGGCGGTGCCCCGGAGCGGTCGAGGGCCTCACGGACGACGAGGGCGGCGAGATCGTCGGGTCGCACGCCGGCGAGCGCGCCGCCGTAGCGTCCGACCGGCGTCCGGACGCCGCCGACGAGGAATGCCTCGGCCATGTCGGGTCCTCTCAGGCGAGCAGCGCGTCGACGAACGCGGCGGGGTCGAACGGCGCGAGGTCGTCCGGTCCCTCCCCGAGGCCGACGAGCTTGACCGGGACGCCGAGGGCCTTCTGGACGGCGACGACGATGCCGCCCTTGGCGGTGCCGTCGAGCTTGGTGAGCACGATGCCGGTGACGTCGACGACCTCGGAGAACACCCGCGCCTGCTGCAGGCCGTTCTGCCCCGTCGTCGCGTCGAGCACGAGGAGCACCTCGTCGACCGGCGCCTGCTTCTCGATGACGCGCTTGACCTTGCCCAGCTCGTCCATGAGGCCGACCTTGTTCTGCAGGCGTCCGGCGGTGTCGACGAGGACGACGTCCGCCTCGCCCTCGATGCCCTCCTTGACCGCCTGGAACGCGACGGCCGCGGGGTCGGCGCCGTCCCGGTCGCTGCGCACGGTCGGGACGCCGACCCGCTCGCCCCACGTCTGCAGC
>DASQJO010000297.1:0-3533 GCA_035630955.1 Kineosporiaceae bacterium | reverse complement strand
GCGCGGCGACGTCGAGCAGGCGCGGGCGGCCTATGCGGCGGCCGCGTCGCTCACGACGAGCCTGCCCGAGCAGCGCTACCTCAACGATCGGGCCGCCAGACTGACGTGAGCTCGCGGCCCTCGTCGTCGGCGTCGGACCGGGGCGAGGCCGCGAGGTCGCGGACGTTCTTCTGCACGGTGACGGCCGCGAACAGGCTGAGGACGAACGCCATCGCGTAGAAGCCCTTCTCGCTGGCGGACATGCCGGCGTTCCAGAGGCCGACCGTCATCAGGGTGATCGCGACGGCGACACCGGTCCAGCACAGACCGAGGTAGAGGCCGGTGACGGCGATGCCCTCGCTGCGGTCGCGGACGGACTTCTGCAGCGACACCGCGGCGAACAGACCGAACAGCAGGACGGTGAGGTAGTAGCCCTTCTCGCTCAGGGACATGTGCGAGTTCCACAGCCCGGTGAGGAAGGCGCTGCCGCCGACGAGCAGGGCGGCCCAGGACGCGCCGACGAAGGCGGGGGTCGGGGGGTTCGCGGAGCTCTCCATGACCCCGAACGCTAGGAACGCGGCGGGCCCGGGGGATGAGTACGCGTGCTCAGCCCGCCTCGCCCAGCGACCATCGCTGGTGGAAGCGGCGCAGCGGGCCCGGCGCCCACCAGTTCCACTCGCCGAGCAGGGTCATCGCCGCCGGAACCAGGACGAGCCGGACGAGGGTGGCGTCGACGGCGACGGTCACCGCCAGCCCGATCCCCGTCTCCTTGATCACCAGCAGCTCGCCCGCGGCGAACCCGGCGAACACGACGACGATGATGAGCGCCGCCGAGGTGATGATCCGCCCCGAACGCTGCAGCCCGACGGCGACGGCCTCGTCGTTCGGCAGGCCGGCGTCCCGGAACTCCTTGATCCGGGCGAGCAGGAACACCTCGTAGTCCATGGACAGGCCGAAGCCGAGCGCCACCAGCAGGACGGGGATCCCGATCTCGATGCCGCCGGTGCTCGTGAAGCCCATGGGGCCGGCGAGGTGCCCCTCCTGGAACCCCCAGACGAGGATGCCGAAGGCCGCCCCGAGCGAGACGATGTTGAGCAGCAGCGCCTTCAGCGGCACGAGCAGGGACCCCGTCAGCAGGAAGAGCAGCACGAACGTCGCGAGGATCACCACACCCGCCGCCCAGGGTCCGCGCGTCGCGATGTCGTCGAGGAAGTCGTCGACGAACGCCGGCTGCCCGGTCACCCAGATCGGCTCGCGCGCGGGCTCGCGGCTCTGGATCCGGCGGACCACCTCACGCGCCGCGTCGGACGTCGGGTCCGGCGTCGCGAGGCCGGCGACGGTCCGGGTGCCGGCGGTCCGGACGGGGAGCACCGAGACCGTGAGCCCCTCGTGGGACTGCACCCGGATCGGCAGCAGCTCGGTGACGCCCGGGATCGCGGCGAGGTTCTCGTCCTGCGCCCACCGCGCGAGCTGCGCCGGCCGCCACAGCGAGACGACCTGCACCGGAGCGTTGTTCGCGGCGGGGAACCGGGCGGCGATCTCGTCGAAGACCTGCCGGGTCGGGGAGGTCGGCGGCAGCAGCGCCACCCCGGAGCTGACGAAGCGCAGCTGCAGGGCGGGGAGCGCGGCGATCCCCAGCACGGCGAGCACGGCGACCAGCGGGACGACCGGGCGCCGCTGGATCGCCGCCGCGAGCCGGGAGAAGAAGCCCCGCTCCGGCGCGACGTCGCCGAGCCTACGGGTGAGCCGCCGCAGGCCGGGGATGCGTTGCGTGAGACCCGGCCGGACCAGCCGCGTGCCGGCGAGGGCGAGCAGCGCGGGCACGAAGGTCAGGGCGACCGCGAGCGCCACGACGACGACGCTGACGCCCGCGGCGCCGACGGCTCGCAGCAGCGTCGCCGAGAAGAGCATGAGGCCCGCCAGGCTCACGGCCACGGTGAGGCCGCTGAAGAGGACGGTGCGCCCGGCGGTGGCGAGGGTCCGCTCGAGCGCGCCGTCGGGGCGGGCGCGCAGCTCCTCGCGGAAGCGGCTGGTCATCAGCAGCCCGTAGTCGATGCAGAGGCCGAGGCCGAGCACGGTCACGACGCTCACCGAGCTGCTGTCGAGGTCGACGACGAAGGAGAACCCCAGCAGCATCGCGAGCGCGCCGGCGATCGACGCGAGCGCACCGGCGACGGGCAGACCCGCGGCCAGGAACCCGCCGAACACGACGATCATCACGAACAGGCTGGCCGGCAGCGCGACGAGCTCGCCGGTCCGCAGGTCGCGGGGTACCTGCCGGGTGATCTCGTCGGTGATCTGCCGGACGCTGCTGGTGCTCGCCACGGCGCCCGGCACCTCTCGACCCGCCGCGAGCAGCGCGTCGGAGACCCGGGTGAGGGCGGCGCGCTCGGCGTCCGCCCCGAGGTCACGCACGACCTGGACGGTCACGAGCAGGGCGCGGCCGTCGTCGGAGACCAGCGGGGACTCCGCGAGGGGTCCGGCGCCCTCGCTGTAGGGCGACCGGACGCCCAGCACGTCGGGGTCCGTCTCGAGCCGGGACGCCACCTGCTCGACGGCCCGGCGAACCGCCGGGTCGGCCGGGTCCACGTGGTCGAGCAGCAGCGTCTCCGTGCCGCCGCCGGGCGAGGAGTCGTTCAGCACCCGCTGCCCGGTGCGCGCCTCGCTCGCCACCTGCGGCTCGTCGCCGGCCTGCAGGCGGTCGAAGAGCCCCTCGCCGAACGCGCCGGACGACGCGGAGAACCCGAGCACGACGAGCACGACCCAGGCGGCGACGAAGCGCAGCGGCCGGCGGGCGATCAGGCGGCCGAGGGCGGGGAGCACCGGGATAGCCTCCCAGGGGTGAGCGACCTGTTCTCGGCGGCGTCCTGGCCGGGCGAGGAGGACGGCACCTCGGGGACGTCCGGCTCGGCCGCGGCGGGGACGGCGCCGCTCGCCGTCCGCATGCGACCCCGCACCCTCGACGAGATCGTCGGCCAGGACCACCTGCTCACGCCCGGGTCGCCGCTGCGCCGGCTCGCGGACGGCGGCACCGGCCCGGCCGGCGCGGTCTCGGTGATCCTCTGGGGGCCGCCGGGGACCGGCAAGACGACCCTGGCGCACGTCATCTCGCAGGCCGGCGAGCGCCGGTTCGTCGAGCTGAACGCCGTGAGCGCCGGCGTCAAGGACGTCCGCCGGGTGCTCGAGGAGGCGCGGGACGCCCGCTCGCTGTACCGCCGCGAGACGGTCCTGTTCCTCGACGAGATCCACCGCTTCAGCAAGTCGCAGCAGGACTCCCTGCTCACCGGCGTCGAGAACCGCTGGGTCGTGCTCGTCGCCGCGACCACGGAGAACCCGTCGTTCAGCGTCGTCTCGCCGCTGCTGTCCCGTTCGCTCGTGCTCACCCTCCGCGCGCTGGACGCCGAGGCCGTCGGCGTGCTCGTCGACCGCGCGCTCACCGATCCGCGCGGGCTCGACGGCGCCGTCGTCCTCGACCCTGACGCGCGCGAGCACGTCGTGCGGACCGCGGCCGGCGACGCGCGCGCCGCGCTGACGGCGCTGGAGGCCGCGGCGGG
>DASQJO010000296.1:0-3980 GCA_035630955.1 Kineosporiaceae bacterium | reverse complement strand
TCACTCGACCATCCTCCCTCCTATAAGGGTTCATTGAAACCGTAGCGTGCGCTACGATCTCACCGGTCGACGGCGCGCGGAGCCGTCCCGGTTCCTGGAGTGCTCATGTCTCGTTCCACCGCCCCCCGGGGCCGGGTCGCGGTGATCGGCGCCGGTCCCGCAGGCATGGCCACTGCGCTGTCCGTCCACCAGGCCGGGCACGACGTCGTGCTGCTGGAGCGGTATCCGCAGGCGCGGCCCGCAGGCAACATCCTCAACCTGTGGCCGCCGCCCATCCGGGCCCTGCGTCTGCTCGGCGTCGACACCACCGATCTCGGCGCCCCCTGCCACACCGAGTTCCGCTCGGTCGGCGGGCACACCCGCGTCCGCGTGAACTTGCCGGACGACATCGTGCGGGAGTACGGCGGCGGGTTCATCGGGCTCCTGCGCCCCGGTCTCTACGAGCGGCTCCTGGCTGCCCTGCCGCCCGGCGTCCTGCAGGTGAACCGTGCGGTCGACGGCGTCGACCAGGACGAGTCCGGCGTGCGGCTGCGGATGTCGGACGGCGAGATCCTCGACGTCGACGTCCTCGTCGGTGCCGACGGGATCGACTCCCTCGTGCGCCGCACCCTGTGGGGCGACACCCCGAAGCGCGAACACGACCTGCACATCTTCGGGGGCTTCACCTTCGACACCACCGTCCCCGCCGAGCGCGGCCTGTGCATCCTCCAGCACAGCCGGACGGTGCAGGGCAGCTGGACGTCGATCCGGCACCAGGGACGGGACGGCTTCCAGTGGTGGGTGCTCGGCGCCCACGACGCCCGGACGCCGTTCACCGGTGACCTGCACGCCACGGCTGCCGCCATGGGTGCCGAGTTCGCAGCTCCGCTGCCGCAGCTCATCGCCGCCACGGCCCCCGGCGACGTCCAGCGGTGGGTGCTCTGCGATCGCAAGCCGCTCGACCAGTGGTCGAAGGGCCGGGCGACCATCGTGGGCGATGCCGCCCACCCGACGAGCCCGTACGCCGCCTACGGCGCGGGGATGGCCATCGAGGACGGCTACTTCCTCGGCCGTTCCCTGGCCGGCGTCGACCTCTCCGACCAGGCAGCCGTGCGTGCGGCCCTCGAGGCCTTCGAGGCGCCGCGGAAGCCACACACCAAGCGGCAGGTCCAGCAGGCCTGGATGCTCGGCAAGGTCTTCCACCACGCACCGGCGCCGCTGCGGCCGGTCCGGGACGCCGTCCTCGATCACACGCCGTTCCTGCAGAAGGTCGTCGGCGAACGGTCACCGGGCGAGATCATCGATCAGATCGCAGCGATCGACGAGGCGGAGCGGCGATTCCTGGCCCTTCGGGAAAGCGCGTCCTGACCGGCTCTCCGGCCCGATGTCCGTCTATTCGTCCGGCTGATCGCCGTCCGCGGAGAGACCGCCCACGGTGGCGGCAGCGCGCAGCACGACGTCGCGCAGGTAGGCGTGCTCCGGGTCGTCGTCGTACGCCGGGTGCCACCACATCGCCTCGACGAGGGGTGAGACCTCGAGCGGGCAGGGCACGGCGCGGACGCCGATGCCGTCGGGGATGAGGTCCATCAGCCGTCGCTGCACGAACGCGACGCGGCGCGACCCCGCGACGAGGACCGGGACGGTGAGGAAGTTCTCCGTCACCACGCTGACCCGCGGCTCGACGCCGAGCATGCGCAGCTGCAGCGCGGCAGGGGTGGACGCGGTGGGGCCGTGGAAGGACGCCACCCAGGGCAGCTCGGCCAGCTGGTCGAGGGTGAGCTTGTCGCCCACCTCGTCGTTGTCCGCCGAGACCAGACAGAGCCATTCGTCGCGGTACAGGTCCCGGTGCCGGAGCTCGGCGAGGAACCCGTGCGGCAGGACGAGCAGGTCGGTGCTCAGGAGGACCTGCGCGGCCCGGTCCACGACGTAGGGGGTGGGGGAGGAGAGGCGCAGGCGGGCCCGGGGCGCCTCCTCGGCGACGGTCGCGGCGATGAGGTTTCCCAGGACCGCGACGCCGTAGTCACTGATGATCACAGAGAACTCTCGCGACGACGCGGCGGGGTCGAACTCCGCCTGCGCGGCGAAGACGCGCTCCGCGCTGGTCAGGGCCACCCGGGTGCGTTCCTTGAGCTGCACGGCGAGCGGGGTGAGCCGGTAGTCGTTGCCGACCCGGGCGAGCAGCGGATCGTCGAAGTGCCGGCGCAGCCGGGCCAGCGACGCCGACAGCGCGGGCTGACTGAGCCCGAGCTGCTCGGCCGCCCGGGTGACGCTGCGCTGCTGCAACAGCGCGTCGAGCGAGACCAGGAGATTCAGGTCCAGGCTGCCCAGATTCATGGCGGCAGTATCGATCTTTGCCGCCGCGTCGCATAGATGCTGTCGATGCCCTGCATCAGGCATTTCGTCTTCCCGGGCCCCCGGCGAATGACGGACCGTGGTTGCACCGTCCCAGGAGGTTCCCGTGTCCATTCGCGCGTCGCTGAACGCCGGCCGCGCCGTGCCCGCGCTCGACAGCAGCGACCCCGAAGGCGCCGTCGCCGCCGCGGCCGGGCGCTGCTCGAACCGGGGCCGCTGGGGCGACGACGACGTCCTGGGCACGCTGAACTTCCTCGACGAGGCCAAGCGGCGCGAGGGCGCCGCCCTGGTCCGGCGCGGGGCGACCTTCTCCCTCTCGCAGCCGTTCGACACCAACGGTCCGCAGACCGGGTGGCGGCGCAGGACCAACCCCGTCCACACCATGCTGGACACGGGCACGGACGCCGAGCGCGGCACGCAGGGCTTCCCGCACGGCATCGGCGGCGCGGACGACGTCGTCTTCATGCCGCTGCAGGCCAGTACCCAGTGGGACGGCCTCGGCCACATCTTCGACCACGGCCGGGCGTACAACGGCCGGCGTGCCGGCGACGTCGTCACGAGCGACGGCGACCGCGTCACCGGCATCGAGACGGTCAAGGACCGGATCGCCGGCCGGGGCGTCCTGCTGGACGTCGGCCGCGCGCTCGGCGCGGAGCTGGGTTCGGACGGCGAGCTGCCCGACGGCTTCGCCGTCACCGCCGAGCACCTCGAGGCGACCATCGCCGCGCAGGGGGAGACGGCGCGCGTCGGTCGCGGCGACCTCCTGCTGGTCCGCACCGGCCACCTGAGCCGGGCCCGGCGCGGGCTCGCCGAGGGCCGCGGCTGGGGCGGCTACGCCGGCGGCCCGGCGCCCGGCCTGTCGTTCACCACCGTCGACTGGCTGCACGGCTCCGAGATCGCCGGCATCGCCACGGATACCTGGGGCTTCGAGGTGCGCCCCAACGAGTTCGACGACGCCTTCCAGCCGCTCCACCAGGTGGCGATCCCGCACATCGGCCTGTTCCTTGGGGAGTTGTGGGACCTCGACGCCCTCGCCGCCGACTGTGCGGCCGACGGCGTCTGGGAGTTCTTCCTCGCCGCCGCCCCCCTTCCCGTCACCGGCGCCGTGGGCGCCCCGGTGAACCCCATAGCGATCAAGTAGCCATCACGTAGGAGCCGTCATGCCCGCAGTGGAGAACGTCCTCGTCGTCGGCGGCGGCGCGGCCGGCACCGCGACCGCGATCCTGCTCGCGCAGGCCGGCGTCACCGTCGACCTCGTCGACGTCAAGCCCGAGCCCACGGCCATCGGCTCGGGGATCACGTTGCAGGGCAACGCCCTGCGCGTGCTGAAGCAGCTCGGGGTGTGGGACGACGTCTCCGCCGCGGGCTACCCCTTCGACAGCCTCGGGCTGCGGGCACCGGATCCGGCCGGGACGCTCCTCGCCGAGATCCCCGACGTCAAGACCGGGGGCCCCGACCTGCCGGCCACCCTCGGCATGCCCCGCCCCGAGCTCGCGCGGGTCCTCCTGGAGCGGGCGCTCTCCGCGGGCGCCAAGGTGCGCTTCGGCACCACCTTCACCGAGCTCACCCAGGACGCCGACGGCGTCGACGTGACGTTCGCCGACGGCTCGACCGGCCGCTACGACCTCGTCATCGGCGCCGACGGCCTC
>DASQJO010000295.1:0-2418 GCA_035630955.1 Kineosporiaceae bacterium | reverse complement strand
ATGGCCGGCGTGATCCCGGTGCTGTGCGTGACGCGTCCGGCGTCCGGCGCCTGGCGGCGGGCGAGCACCCGCAGCAGGGTGCTCTTGCCGTCCCCGTTGCGGCCGACGACCCCGACCCGGTCGCCGTCGTCGAGGCCCAGGCTGACGCCGTCCAAGAGGCGGCGCGCCGCGAAGGAGACCGTGACGCCCTCGGCGTTGAGCAGGTGCGCCATCAGGCCAGTCTGCCCGTCTCCACCACCCGGGCACCGTGGACGGGCCCGCGCGCGCGGCGCACGTCGGCGGCCGCCCCGGACGCCGTCAGCGCCACCGAGAGGTCGAGGGCGTGCTCGGTGTCGCGCGCGAGGAAGACGACGGTGGGCCCGGAGCCGGAGACGATGCCGCCGAGGGCCCCGTACTCGCTGCCGACCGCGAGCGTGCGCTCGAGGTCGGGGTGGAGCGAGACGGCCGCGTTCTGCAGGTCGTTCGACAGCAGCGCGCCGACTGTCTCGGCGTCGCCGCGGCGGAGCGCCTGCATCATCGCGTCGGGAACGCGGGGCTCGGGCAGCACCCGGCCGCTGCGCAGCCGGTCGAGCTCCTTGTAGACCAGCGGCGTGGAGAGGCCGCGGTCGGCCAGCGCGACCACCCAGTGGTAGTCGCCGCGGGCGAGGGCGGGTGTGAGCCGGTCGCCGCGGCCGCTGCCGATCGCCGTGCCGCCGAGCATGGCGAACGGGACGTCGGAGCCGAGCTCGGCGGCCAGCTCGAGCAGCCGCCGGCGTCCGATGCCGGTCTGCCACAGCGCCTCGCACGCGACCAGGGCGCCGGCGGCGTCCGCGGAGCCGCCCGCCATCCCGCCGGCGACCGGGATGCCCTTGCGGATGTGCAGCCGGACGGGGCGGCGCGAGTCCGCGTACTCCGAGAGGAGCTCGGCCGCGCGGACGGCGAGGTTGTCCCCGTCGAGCGGCACGTCGCGCGCGCCGGGGCCCTCGACGGTGACCGTCACCTCGGCGTCGACGTCGGCGAGGGTGGCGTCCGTCGCGGTCACCTCGTCGAAGAGCGACACGGCATGGAAGACGGTGGCGAGCTGGTGGTAGCCGTCCGGCTGGGGCGGGCCGACCTCGAGGGACAGGTTGACCTTCGCCGGCACCCGGACGGTCACCGACGCCGTCATGCGCCCTTCCCGGCGGCGTCCAGGGCGTCGGCGTGCAGGGCGTCGGCGATCCGGGCGAACGCCTCGACGCCGAGCTGCTCTCCGCGGGTGCGCGGGTCGATCCCGGCGTCCCGCAGCGCCCGCTCGGCGGCGTCCGGGGACCCGGCGAGGCCGGCGAGCGCGGCGCGCAGCGTCTTGCGGCGCTGCGCGAACGCGGCGTCGACGACGGCGAACACGGCGCCCCGGCCGGCCCGGGACGACGGGGGCTCGCGGCGCTCGAACGCGACGAGCCCGGAGTCGACGTTGGGCACCGGCCAGAACACGCCGCGCGGGACGGACCCGGCCCGCCGGACGGACGCCCACCATGCCGCCTTCACCGACGGGATGCCGTAGGCGGCCTCCCCGGGGCCGGCGGCGAGCCGCTCGGCCACCTCGGCCTGCACCATGACCAGGCCGTGGCGCACGGTCGGGAACCGCTCGAGCACGGTGAGCAGGACGGGCACGGCCACGTTGTACGGCAGGTTCGCCACGAGCGCCGTCGGCTGCGGGTCGGGGAGCACGGTCAGGCGCAGGGCGTCGAGCCGGTGGACGGTGAGCCGGTCGGCGGCGTCGGGGCGCCGCTCGGCCACGCTGGCGGGGAGGGCACCGGCCAGCAAGGGGTCGACCTCGACCGCGACGACGGCGGCGGCGACGTCGAGCAGGGCCAGTGTCAGCGACCCGAGCCCGGGCCCGACCTCGAGCACGACGTCCGCCGCGTCCAGGCCTGCGGCGCGGGCGATGCGCCGGACGGTGTTGGCGTCGACGACGAAGTTCTGTCCGAGCGACTTGGTCGGCGAGACGCCCAGGGCCTGCGCGAGCCGGCGGAGGTCCGCCGGCCCGAGCAGGCCCTGGGTCGTCGCGTTCACCCGCTCAGGGTGTCACGTTCGGACGGGTGTTCAGTCGAAGAGGTGCCTCCCGCAGCCCCACTGGCCGGCGCCCGCCTTCTTGTAGAGGAGCTTGGCGCGGTAGAGCTGCTCGGCGGGCGAGGCGTTCACGGGATTGCCGCTGCCTCCGACCGAGTGCCACGTCGCCAGGCTGAACTGGTACAGGCCGTAGTAGCCCGCGGGGTTGACTGCGCGGGGGTTGCCGCCGGACTCGCAGCGCGCGAGTGCCGGCCAGTTGAGGCTGTCGACGCCGCCGCCGACGTTCCCGCCGGAGCCCGACCCAGAGGTGCTGGCCGGACGCTTCTTCGTGCCGACCTCGACGACCCGGTCGACCGGCGCCGTCGTCTGCCTGCTCGAGACGACCGTCTT
>DASQJO010000294.1:0-7515 GCA_035630955.1 Kineosporiaceae bacterium | reverse complement strand
GACCTGCTGGACCGTCTTCTTGCTCTCCTTGGCGAACGGCTGCTCGAGCAGCACGTTGTCCTTGAAGAAGCCGTTGACCCGGCCCTCGACGATCCGCGGCAGGGCCTGCTCGGGCTTGCCCTCCTCGCGGGCCGTCTCCTCGGCGATGCGCCGCTCGCTCGCGACGACGTCCTCGGGGACGTCGTCACGGGTGAGGTAGGCCGGCTGCATCGCGGCGATGTGCATCGCGACGTCCTTGGCGACGTCGCTGCCGGCGTCCGTCGCGAGCAGGACGCCGATCTGCGGCGGCAGGTCCGGGCTCGTACGGTGCAGGTAGCTCACGACCTGCGGGGCCTCCAGCCGGGCCACCCGGCTGACCTCGATCTTCTCGCCGATGGTGGCGTTCGCCTCCGTGAGCAGGTCGCGGACCGTCTTGCCGGGCTCGATCTCGCTGCCGAGCAGCGACTCGGCGTCCGTCGCCTTGATCTTCGCGGCCTGGTCGAGGACCCGGTCCGCGAGCTCGACGAACGGCGCGCTCTTCGCGACGAAGTCCGTCTCGCTGTTGATCTCGACGAGCGTGCCGACGCCGCCCTCGACGCGGGCGCCGACGAGGCCGGCGCTCGTGGTGCGGCCGGCGTCCCGCTTGGCGGCCTTGGCGGCGCCCTTGATACGCAGGACCTCGATGGCCTTGTCGAAGTCGCCGTCGGCCTCCGCCAGGGCGTTCTTGCAATCCATCATCCCGGCGCCGGTCTGGTCACGCAGCCGCTTGACGTCGGCGGCGCTGAAGTTCGCCATGCTGTGTTCCGTCTCCTTCGTGTGTCTCAGCGACCCGTGGCGTCGGCGTCGACCGCCTCGCCCGCGGGCACGCCGTCCGGCGTGATGGCGTCGGTCGCGATCGGCTCGGTGAGCGCGCCGATCTCCTCGTCCGCCGTGGTCTCGACGCCCACGCCCGCGAGGGCGGCGTCGTCGAGCGAGGCGTTCTCCACCGGCGTCGGCTCGCTCGCCGGGGCGGCGGTCTCGGCAGGCGCCGCGGCCGGGGCGTCCTCGGCGGGCGCGCCGGCCGGGGCGGCCTGCGGCGCGTCCTGGCCCGCGAGCAGCTCGCGCTCCCACTCGGCCAGCGGCTCGTCCCCGCCGACGGTGCCGGACTCGGGCTTGACGTCGCCGCCGCGCGAGCGGGTCATGAGGCCCTCGGCGACGGCGTCGGCCACGACCCGGGTCAGCAGCGTGACGGAGCGGATCGCGTCGTCGTTGCCGGGGATCTTGTAGTCGACCTCGTCGGGGTCGCAGTTGGTGTCGAGGATCGCGACCACCGGGATGCCGAGCTTGCGCGCCTCGTCGACGGCGAGGTGCTCCTTCTTGGTGTCGACGATCCAGACGGCGCTCGGGACGCGGCTCATGTCGCGGATGCCGCCGAGCGTCTTCTCGAGCTTGTCCTTCTCGCGGCGCAGGACGAGCAGCTCCTTCTTCGTCATGCCGCTCTTCGCGACGTCCTCGAAGTCGATCTCGTCGAGCTCCTTGAGGCGCTGGAGCCGCTTGGCGACGGTCGAGAAGTTCGTCAGCATGCCGCCCAGCCAGCGCTGGTTGACGTAGGGCATGCCGACGCGGGTCGCCTGCTCGGCGACGGGCTCCTGGGCCTGCTTCTTGGTGCCGACGAAGAGGATCGTGCCGCCGTGCGCGACGGTCTCCTTGACGAAGTCGTAGGCGCGGTCGATGAACGCCAGCGACTGCTGCAGGTCGATGATGTAGATGCCGTTGCGCTCGGTGAAGATGAAGCGCTTCATCTTGGGGTTCCAGCGCCGGGTCTGGTGCCCGAAGTGCACGCCGCTCTCGAGGAGCTGGCGCATCGTGACGACGGCCATGCCGTGTTCCTCCTGTGACCGCGTCGGCTCCCGTGGGGCGGCCGCGGTGCTCTCGGTTGTCCGCGCCGGCCGGTCGGCCGGTGCGCCTGGTGCCTGCGGCGTCCGCGCCGGATCCTCCCCATGTCTGGGAGGGCCGGACCGAGCGGAGCGCCCCGCCGTCTGCGGCGGTCTGCGGACACGCGAAGTCGGCCGGGTCCCCCCGGCCGTCCTGCATCCTACCTGTGCGCGGTGGTACGGCCGAACCGCGCGCCTACCCTCAAGGCATGGACGTGGCCGTTGATTCCCCCGCTCTGCTGCGCGGACGCTGGCGTGACGTCGCGCGGGCGTCGAACCTCCTGGACGCCGGTGGGCATGTCGCGCCGACCGTCTTCGCCCAGATGAGCGCGCTGGCGGTGGCGACGGGCTCGATCAACCTCGGGCAGGGGTTCCCCGACACGGACGGGCCGGCGTCCCTGCTCCGGGACGCGGCGGACGCCGTCCTGAACGGCGTCAACCAGTACCCGCCGGGCCGCGGCGTGCCGGAGCTCCGGCAGGCGATCGCGGCGCACCAGAAGCGCTTCTACGAGCTGGACGTCGACCCCGACACGCAGGTCCTCGTGACGGCGGGAGCCACGGAGGCGATCGCGGCGGCCCTGATGGCGCTGGTCGAGCCCGGGGACGAGGTGATCGTCCTCGAGCCCTACTACGACGCGTACGCCGCGTGCATCGAGCTGGCCGGCGCCCGGCGGCGGACGGTGCCGCTGCGGTTCCCCTCCTACGGGCTCGAATCGGGAGCCCTGGCGGCCGCGGTCGGCCCCGACACCCGCGCGATCCTGCTCAACACACCGCACAACCCGACCGGGCACGTGCTCTCGGCGGAGGAGCTGGCGGAGGTCGCGTCGGTCGCGATCGAGCACGACCTCCTGGTGATCACGGACGAGGTCTACGAGCACCTGCTCTTCGACGGCCGCCGGCACGCTCCGATCGCGACGCTGCCCGGGATGGCGGGGCGGACGCTGACGATCTCCAGCGCCGGCAAGACGTTCTCCGTGACCGGCTGGAAGATCGGCTGGGTGACGGGACCGGCCGAGCTGGTCGAGGCGGTGACGACGGTCAAGCAGTTCCTCACCTACGTGAACGGAGCGCCGTTCCAGCCCGCGGTGGCCCGGGCGCTCGCACTGCCGGACGAGGTGTTCGCGGACGTCGCCGCCCGGCTGCAGGCCGGCCGCGACCTGCTCACCGAAGGACTGGTCGCGGCGGGCTTCACGGTGAGCCGCCCGGGAGGGACCTACTTCGTCGTGGCGGACGCAGCGCCGCTCGGCTACGACGACGGCATGCAGCTCTGCCTCGACCTGCCGCGGCTGGCGGGCGTCGTGGCGGTGCCGGTGCGCGTCTTCCACGACGACGTGTCGGCGGGAGCGTCGCTGGTGCGGTTCGCGGTGTGCAAGCGGCCGGAGGTGCTCGAGGAGGCCGCGCGCCGGCTGGGTGGTCTGCGGAGGGGCTGACGCGGCTGTGCGCGCTGGACGGCTGCTCCGCGCATCGCGCCGCGCGGTCAGGTCGGTGCTTTGCTCGCTCAGCGCTCGCTTTCGGGCGCTGGAATCGGACGTCGCGTGCGTGAAGCGCAGCTGACGACTCAGAGCCGGCGACGTCCGCATGAAGGCTTCTCCGGTGACCCGTGCCCCGGCGATCCACAGGGGCCGGGTATCGCCACAGGATCCACAGCCAGGTCGATGGTCGTCGATAGGTGCGCCGGTGGACAGCGAAGCTCGGGGCATGTCTGGTGTTCTCGGCACCCTGGGTGCCGTCGCGGCCGTCGGCGCCGTCGCCCTCGCCGTTCCGTCGTCACCGCCCTCGTCGGCCACGCCTCCGACAGCGCCGCCCCCGACAGCGGCGCCTGCCTCCGCGGCGCCTCGGTCGCCGGCGTCCCGGTCGGTCGCGTCCGCCTCCGCCGGCGGCCTGACCGTCCTGACTGCTCCGCGGTCACGCTTCCGGTGGCCGCTCGACCCGGCGCCCCATGTGCTCCGTCGGTTCGCCGTCGGTCCGAACCCTTGGAGTCCCGGGCATCGCGGCCTCGACCTCACGGCCTCGGCGGGGCAGTCCGTGCTGGCCGCGGGGTCCGGCGTCGTCACCTTCGCCGGGCGGATCGCCGGCCTCGGAGCGGTCTCCGTGACACACGCAGGCGGCCTTCGGACCACGTACCAGCCCGTGTCCGCCGACGTCCGGAAGGGCGACCGTGTGGAGGCGGGTCAGGTGCTCGGCGCGCTGGGCGACTGGCCGGGGCATTGCCCCATGCCGTGCCTGCACTGGGGTGCCCTGCGCGGGCGGACCTACCTGGATCCGCTGGCGCTGCTCGGACTGCTGCCTCCCGTGCTGCTCCCCGTGCCGCGATGACTGCTCGCGCTTCGCTAACTGACCTCGGCGAGCTTGGCCCTCAGCTGCAGGACGGCCTTGGTGTGCATCTGGCAGATGCGGGACTCGGTGACGCCGAGCACGCGGCCGATCTCTGCCAGCGTCAGGCCCTCGTAGTAGTAGAGGGTGACGACGATCTTCTCGCGCTCCGGCAGCTGGTCGATCGCGCGCGCGAGGAGGAACTTCGTCTCCTCGTTCTCGAACGCGGTGACCGGGTCCTCGGCCTTGGTGTCCTCGAGGGTGTCGACAAGGCTGAGCTTGTCGCCCTTCTCGCCGCCGACGGTGAGGAGCTCGTCGAGGGCCACGACGTTGACGTACGACACCTGGGAGAAGATCTGGTGCAGGTCCTCGAGGGCGATGCCCAGGCGTTCGGCGACCTCGGGCTCGGTCGGGGTCCGGCGGAGCTCCCCCTCCAGGGCGGCGTAGGCGCGCTCGACCTCGCGCGCCTTGTAGCGCACCGATCGCGGGATCCAGTCGATGGCACGCAGCTCGTCGATGATCGCGCCACGGATCCGGGAGATCGCGTAGGTCTCGAACTTGATCGACCGGTTGATGTCGAACTTCTCGATCGCGTCGATGAGCCCGAAGATCCCGTAGGACACCAGGTCGGCCTGTTCGATGTTGGGCGGCAGGCCGACGCCCACCCGACCGGCGACGTACTTGACCAGCGGGGCGTAGTGCAGGATCAGCCGCTCCCGCGTCGCCGGGTCCCCCGTCTCCTTGAAGTGCTCCCACAACCCGCGCAGGGCGGCCTCGTTGGCCGCGACGGGGTCGACCTCCGGCGCGAACGCCTCGTCGTCGAGCACGGCATCGGCCGGCTCGGCCTCATGCCCGGGGGTGCGCCTGTCGGTAGCTTGCACGGAGCCTCTCCACTGAGACGTGGGTGTAGAGCTGGGTGGTCGACAGCGTAGCGTGACCGAGTAACTCCTGTACGCTACGAAGGTCGGCTCCCCCGTCCAGGAGATGGGTTGCGGCCGAGTGGCGGAGGCCGTGCGGGCCGATGGCGGGAGCGCCCTCGACGCGACCGACGAGCTCGGTCACGACGGAGCGCACCTGGCGCGGATCGATGCGCCGCCCGCGACGCCCGAGGAAGAGGGCGGACTCCTGGGGATCGCGGGCCAGCAGGGGGCGGGCGTCGCGCAGGTATTCGTCGAGCCGCTGAGCTGCGGGAACGCCGTACGGCACGACGCGCTCCCGGTCGCCCTTGCCGCGCACGCGGACCACGCGGCGGCTGTGGTCGAGCGAGTCGAGGTCGAGACCGACGAGTTCGCCGACCCGGATGCCCGTCGCGTAGAGCAGCTCGACGGCCGCCAGGTCGCGCAGCGCGACGGCGCGCGCCACCGGCGTGTCGCGCTCGTCGGCCCCCGCTGCCAGGTTCACCCGTTCGGCGGCGATCTCGAGCAGGCTCCCGGCGTCGCGCTGGGTGAGCACCGGCGGGAGCGAGCGCAGGGCCTTCGGCGCCGCCAGACGGCGCCCCGGGTCCTTGTCGAGCCGTCCCGTGCGATGCGCCCAGGCGGTGAACGCGCGCGCCCCGGCAGCGCGGCGGGCCATGGTGGCTCGGGCGTGCCCGGTCTCGAGCTGGTCGGCGAGCCAGGCGCGCAGCAGGGCGAGGTCGAGTTCTTCGAGACTCGTGGCGCCGTGGCCGATGGCGAACCCGAGGAGGGACCGGGCGTCTCCGAGGTAGGCCCTCCGTGTGTGCGGCCCGCGCCCGCGTTCCGCGCGCAGGTACCGCTCGTAGGCGTCGAGGTGGTCGAGGAACGCGGCGGGGAGCTCGCCGGGCCCGTGCGCGCTGTCCCCGGCCGGCCCCTCGGTCGTGCCCGATCCGTCCACGGCCCCACGGTCGCCGCCGCGTGCCCCCCACTCAAGCTGGCGCGCCGCCCATGCTGGGCCGGGCCGCCCTGCTCCGAGCGCCGGTGTCCGAGGTCTACGACGTCGGTGTGCGGCGCCACCCCGCCGGGCCGCGCTCGGCGAGACCGAGGAGCTCGAGCCGGCCGAGGCTGGCCGTCAGTGTCGGCGGGTCGAGCCCGGCGGCATCGACGAGCCGCACCTCGGCGACGTGTCGACGCAGCGGCAGGGCGTCGAACACGCGGAGGTCCTCCTCGGGCAGTCCGTCGTGGATCGCCCGTTCGAGGGGCGGCGGGGCGGCCGGCTCGCCGGCACCGATCGGATCCACGAGTTCGAGCAGGTCACCGACGGAGGTGACGCACACCGCTCCCTCGCGCAAGAGCTTGTGACAGCCGAACGAGGTGCTCGACGTGACCGGTCCTGGCACCGCACCGACGGATCGGCCGAGGTTGCCGGCCTCCCCGGCGGTGATGGACGCGCCGGAGCGCCACCCCGCCTCGACGACGACGGTGGCCGACGTGAGGGCGGCGATGAGGCGGTTGCGGTGCACGAAGCGGTTCCGCGTCGGGGACGACCCGGGCGGGACCTCGCTGACGATCACGCCGTCGAGGGCGATGCGGTCCAGCAGCGGAGCGTTGCCGCGCGGGTAGGGACGGTCCACGCCGCAGGCGAGCACGGCGATCGTCAGTCCCAGCCCGTCCAGCGCGCCTCCGTGTGCCTTGGCGTCGATCCCGTAGGCGGCACCGGAGACGACGGCGACTCCCCGCTCGGCGCAGCCGAACGCGAGCTCCCGCGCGATCGTGTCGCCGTACTCGGTGCTGGCCCGGGCGCCCACGATCGCCGCCGCGCGGGAGCAGGCGTCGGCGAGGTCGTGCGGCCCGCGCGCCCAGAGGCAGAAGGGACGCCGGTCCTCCAGCAGGTCCAAGGCGCCGGGCCACTCGGAGTCGCCCGGCACCAGGAGCCGGCCACCGAAGCGGCGGAGCACGGCCAGGTCGCGCCGAGGGTCGGCACCCGCCAGCCGCGCGCGCCAGCGCGGCCGCAGATCGGGGTCGTCGGTGCCGGTGAACACGAGCCCGAGGGCGGAGGCCGGGCCGTGCCGCCGGACGAATCCGGCGGCCAGAAGGTCGCCGGGTTCGGTGAGCCGGCTCCAGACGGCGAGGGCCGTCCGGTCGTCGGTCGGGTCGAACCAGTCCGGCACGGCCATCGGCGCGGCCGGCTCGGGGATCTCGGGGATGTCGGGGATGTCGGGGATCACGCCGCCACCCGCCCACGGGTCCGCAGCAGCAGTGCCCGCCCGACGTGGTCCCGGGTGGGGAGCGTGCAGCCGTCGAGGTCGGCTTCGGTCCACGCCAGGCGGAGCACGCGATCGTGCCCGCGGACCGTGAGCAGGCCGCGATCCAGGGCGCGGTCGAGGTCCTGGCGAGCTGCGGACGGGAGGGCGAGC
>DASQJO010000293.1:0-2121 GCA_035630955.1 Kineosporiaceae bacterium | reverse complement strand
GCTCGAGTCGCTCGTCGAGCCCTTCCTCGGGCGCGGCCCCGTCGAGGAGCGCGTAGGCGCGTGCCCGGACGGCGCCCATCCGCGCCGCCAGCGCGCGGGCCGCCTCGAGCGCGGCCGGCTGGCCGCGGCGGACGCCGTGCTCGGCCAGCAGCCGCAGCGCGGACTCCGCGAGCCCGAACACCGCCGGCGGCGCGTTGACCGTGATGAGTGCGTCGCCCGCCGCCCACTGCGCCGCCGGCTGGACGACGACCACGGCGTCCGCGGGCACGGGCAGCTCGTCGAGGGTGAGCACGACGGTGCGCGCCGCGGCGAGCGCCGCCGTCCGCAGCAGCGGCCCGGCCTGCACGTACGGTCCCTCCCGCGGCTCGACGAGCGCGAAGACGGCCCGGTCGTCGTCGGTGAGCCCGGCGACGAGGGCGACGTCGTTGAGACCCCAGCCCGTGTACCACGGCGCGGTCCCGGTGAAGGTCCAGCCGTCGCCGTCCGAGCGCGCCGCCAGCACCCGCTGCGGACGGCGCCGCAGGTGGGAGAACGCGATGCCGGCGACGGCCCGGCCGCTCGTCAGGGCGGCCAGGACGTCGGGCCGCGCGCCCGTGCTCGCCAGCAGCCGGACCGGGTAGTGGTGCTGCGCCTGGACGAACCAGGTCGAGAGGTCGGCGCCCGCGAGGAGCTCGTTGACCCGCCGGACGACGGCGGGCGGCACCGCGTCGTCGACCGCCAGGCCGAGGACGCCCGCCGCGCCGAGGGCGTCCAGGTGCGAGCGCGGCACCGCCGTCGCGTCCACCTCGGCGGCCGACGGCGCGAGGAGCTGCTCGGCGAGCTCGCGGACCGCGGTGACCACCGGGTGCGCCTCGACCTCCGGGTCCGGTTCCAGGCCGGGCAGGAGGGCCTGCGCGTCCGTCGTCATGCCCCGATCCTGCCGACCTCGGCGGGTCCGTGCCCGTCCGCGGGGAGCGACGGCGAGAATGACCACCATGGCCAGGAACGCGACGCCACCGCCGCCGGAGGACTTCACCGAGCGCATCGTCGACATCGAGGTCGAGCAGGAGATGCAGGAGGCGTTCCTCGAGTACGCCTACTCCGTCATCTACTCCCGCGCGCTGCCCGACGCCCGCGACGGCCTCAAGCCGGTGCAGCGCCGGATCCTCTTCCAGATGGCCGAGATGGGCCTGCGCCCGGACCGCGCGCACGTGAAGTCCGCCCGGGTCGTCGGCGACGTCATGGGCCGGCTGCACCCGCACGGCGACGCCGCGATCTACGACGCGCTGGTCCGGCTCGCGCAGGACTTCACGCTGCGCCTGCCCCTCGTCGACGGCCACGGCAATTTCGGCTCGCTCGACGACGGTCCCGCGGCGGCGCGCTACACCGAGGTCCGCATGGCGCCGCCCGCGCTGGTCATGACCGACGGGCTCGACGAGGACACCGTCGACTTCGTCCCCAACTACGACAACACCTACGACCAGCCGGAGGTGCTGCCCTCGGCCATCCCCAACCTGCTGGTCAACGGCGCGAGCGGGATCGCGGTCGGCATGGCCACGAACATGCCGCCGCACAACCTCGTCGAGATCGTCGGCGCGGCCCGGCACCTGATCTCGCACCCCGAGGCCACGCTCGACGACCTGATGCGCTTCGTCCCCGGCCCCGATCTTCCGACCGGCGGCAAGATCGTCGGTCTGGAGGGGATCCGTGAGGCCTACGCGACCGGTCGCGGCAGCTTCCGCACCCGGGCGACCGCGCGGATCGAGAACGTCACCGCCCGCCGCAAGGCCATCGTCGTCACCGAGCTGCCCTACACGGTCGGCCCCGAGAAGGTCCGGGAGAAGATCAAGGACCTGGTGCAGGCCAAGAAGCTCCAGGGCATCTCCGACCTCACCGACCTCACCGACCGGCAGAACGGGCTGCGACTGGTCATCGAGGTCAAGAACGGCTTCAACCCGGACGCCGTCCTCGACCAGCTCTACCGGCTGACGCCGATGGAGGAGTCGTTCGGCATCAACAACGTCTGCCTGGTCGACGGCCAGCCGCGCACCCTGGGCCTGCGCGAACTGCTCGAGGTCTACGTCAACCACCGGCTCGACGTCGTCCGGCGCCGGTCGGCGTTCCGCCGGCAGAAGCGCGCCG
>DASQJO010000292.1:0-2391 GCA_035630955.1 Kineosporiaceae bacterium | reverse complement strand
CCCGTCCTGGCGGGCGCGGCTGCGCGGCACGGCCGGGACGCCGGAGCCGGACGCCGACGCCGATCTCCCTGTGCCGGTCGGCGACGAGCGCGACGAGCCGGACGGACTGAACGCCCAGTGGGGCCTGTTCACCGAGGCGTTCGTCCGCGAGCGGCTGCGCGCCCTCGAGGACGAGCTCGCCCGCCTCGACCGCGACCCGGACGTGTTCGCGCGGGCGTTCCACACGATCGCGGCCCGGTCGGCGTACGACGCGCTGCTGGTCGAGGTGACGACGATCGCCGAGAAGCCGTGGTGGGGAGTCGGCCAGGTCGTCGACGCCGAGGTGCTGACGTCGTCCTCGGGCCCGCGCGAGGTGCTCGACCTCTAGCTGCTCGACAGCACCGCCTCGGCGACGACGAGATCCTCCCACGACATCCCGACGCTCTTGAAGACCACCGGCCTGCCCGCCGGCACCGTCGCCGATCCGGTCGCGACGTCGCGCATCGCGACGAGCCGATCGGCGTCCAGCGCCCCCTCCTGGACGGCCAGCACGACGTCCCCCGCCTCGCGCAGCGCCGTCGCGGCGTCCTCGACCACGACGGTGGCACGCGCGAGCAGTGCCGCGTCGAGCTCGCGGGCGTCAGGCTCGTGGGAGCCGACGGCGATCGCCACGACATCCGGCCGCAGCAGCGCGGAGTCGAACAACGGCGTCCGCGCCGAGGTCGCGCAGACCACGACGTCGGCGGCGCGCAGCGCCTCCTCCGCCTCGGGCGAGCCGAGCTGGACGGCGTCCAGCGCCGTGCGGGACGGGTCGCGCACGAGGTGGGTGATGCGGGCGAGCGGACGCACAGCCCGCAGCGTCTCGACGTGCCCGCGGGCCTGCGGGCCGGCTCCGACGACGGTCACGTCCAGCGCCCGGTCGGGCAACCAGGGCAGGACGGCCGCCACCGACACCGCCGGCGTCCGGAGCGTGGTGAGCGCGGTGCCGTCGAGCACCGCGCGGAGCGCGAGCGTCACCGGGTCGAACAGCAGGTAGGCGGCCTGGATGCGGGGCAGCCCGCGGGCGGCGTTGCCGGGTGCGACCGTCACGACCTTGACGCCGGCCGCGGACGCCGCCTCCGAGGGCATGAGCAGGAACTCCCCGTGCGCCAGCCCGACGCGCACGCGGCGCGGGTCGGCGGCGGGGTCGAGTCCGGCGCGCAGCGCGTCGGTGATCGCGCGGACGGCGGCGGCCGGGCCGAGGGCGGCGACGGCGTCCGCGTCGAGGACCCTCATCGCAGCAGGAAGCCGGGCACGAGCGGGTCGTGCGGGTCGACGACGAAGGTGTGCTCGCCCGTGCGGTAGGCCATGCCGGTGACCTGCGGGAGGACCGCCGGGCGTCCGTGCGCCTCGACGGTGCCGAGCACCCGTCCGGTGAAGGTGCTTCCGACGATCGAGTCGTGCCGCAGCACCACGCCGTCGGGCAGCCGGCCGTCGTCGGCGAGCAGCGCGAGCCGCGCGCAGGTGCCCGAGCCGCAGGGCGAGCGGTCGACCTCGCCGTCCGCGAAGACGGTGACGTTGCGCTGGTGCACCTGCCCGTCGGCGTCGCCGAGGTCGTCGACCCAGATCGTGCCGTAGACGCCGTTCAGCCGGGGATCCGTGGGGTGCACCGCGTGCTCGGTCTCGTTCAGCGCCCACTTGATCTCGCGGCCGAGCGCGATCAGCGCGTCGAGGTGCCGCGGGGCGACCTCGAGCCCGACCTGCGCCGCGGGCAGCGTGGCGTAGGTGGCTCCGCCGTGGACGACCGTGACGTGCACGTCGCCGCGGGACGTCGTCACCGGCACGTCGCGCGCGACGACCCAGCTGGGCACATTGACGAAGTCGACGGCCACGACATGGCCGTCCTCGCGATGGACGCGCGCCACCACGCGGCCGGACGGGACGTCGATCACGACGTCCGCGCTGCCCGTGGCAGGTGCTGCGACGCGGCCGGTGTCCACCGCCCAGACGCCGAGCGCGATCGTCCCGTGCCCGCAGGCGGTGGAGAAGCCGTCCTTGTGCCAGAACAGGACGCCGAGGTGCGCCTCGTCGTCGACGCCATCCGCGACCTCGGCGAGCGTGACGTGTCGGTGGGCCGCCGCTCGAGCCTGGACGTGGCCGTCGAGGCCGCGGGAGCCGTCGCCGCCCACTACCTCACCACCGGCGACCGGGTGGGCCTGTCGGTGCTCGGCGGCGCCGGCATCGTCGAGGTGCCGGCGGTCGGTGGCCACCACCAGCTGGCCCGGGTGCTGCTCGGCCTGGGCCGCGCCGAGCCCAGCCGCGGCACCATCGGCGAGGAGCGGGCGCTGCGGGCCCAGCTGCGCCGCAGCATCCCCCCGGGTGCCTTCGTCGTGCTGCTGTCGGCCCTGGTGTCGGCCGAGCCGCTCGCCCACG
>DASQJO010000291.1:0-4283 GCA_035630955.1 Kineosporiaceae bacterium | reverse complement strand
TCGATCTGGTGCGGAGTCCGCGGCGGCTCCACGGAGATGGTCGGGACGACGTCCGCGACGGCGCCGTGCTCGGCGAGCCGGGCGACGCGCGAGCCCGCCTGCTCCTTGGTCCGCGGCACGAGCACACGCCAGCCGAACAGGGACTTGTTCTCGAACCAGGACCCGACCTCCCGGCCGCCTGCGGCCTCGCCGAACACGGCGACGAGCGGTGCCGGCGGCTTCGCGGCGGCGAGCACGTCGGCCAGCTCACCGAGCGTGGTCCTGAGCGTGCGCTGCTGCACGGTCGTACCGGACGACGTGACGGCCACCGGCGTCTGCGGGTCGGCGCCGACGCCGAGCAGGCCACCGGCAGCGGCGAGCACGTCGTCGGTGCCGTCGAGCACGACGACGGTGTCGTCCTTGGCGGCGTAGCGGGACCAGTCGACCCGCGCTCCGTGCGGGTGGACGACGGAGAACGCGGCCACGCCGGCCGGGGTCAGGGGGACGCCCGCGTAGGCGGGGACGGCGGTCGCAGCGGGCACGCCGGGGACGACCTCGTAGGGCACCCCGTCCTTACGGCAGGCGGCGATCTCCTCGGCGAGGCCGGTGAACGTCGTCGGGTCGCCGTCCATGAGCCGGACGACGCGCCGGCCGGAGCGGGCGGCACGGACGACGAGCTTGGCGCGGCCGACCCGCGTCATCGGCTGGCCGTCCTCACCGAAGCTGGCGTCGAGGACCTCGACGTCCGGACGGCAGTGGGTGGAGAGCAGGGCCTCTCGGCCGGGCTGGTCCGTGACGACGACGTCGGCCGCGGCGAGCCGGTCGACGGCGCGCAGCGTCAGCAGGCCCGCGTCACCGGGGCCGGCGCCGACGAACGCGACCTCGCCCAGCCCGGTACGAGCGGCGGTGTCACGGCTTCGGGGGGAACTCACTGGTCACCTTCTCTGGTGCTGGTCGTGCGGGGCCTGCCGGTGCTGGAGGTCGGGCTCGATGGAGGTTCGGCAGGGCCCGATTGGGACTCGGCCGGGTCGATGCCCACCCGGTGGTCGGGGTCGTCGGGGGCGACTCCGGCCGGCGGACGGCGGGGCACGAGCTCGCTCGCGCCGTCCTGGACGAGCAGCGCGGCCAGGGCGTTCCCGACGTCCACGGGCCGGTCCACCGGACCGGTCAGGGAGCGGCGGAGGGTCACCGAACCGTCCACGGTGGCGGCGACGGCCCGGACGGACAGCAGGACGCCGGACTCGTCGTCCACCACCTCTGCCAACGCCCCGAGGGGTGCGGCGCATCCCGCCTCGAGGGTCGCGAGCAGCGTGCGTTCGGCGGTGACGGCGGCGCGCGTGACCGGGTCGTCCAGCGGCCGGACGGCGGCCGCGACGGCGGCGTCCGCCTCGTCGACGGAGCCGTCGGTGCGACGCGGGTCGCGGCACTCGACGGCCAGCGCGCCCTGCCCCGGCGCCGGGAGCATGAGCAGCGGGTCGAGCACCTCGGTGGCCTCGTCGAGGCGGCCGAGCCGGGCGAGTCCGGCGCGGGCGAGGACGACGGCGTCCAGCCGGCCCTCCTCGACGTGCCGGAGCCGGGTGTCGACGTTGCCGCGCAGATCGACGATGTCCAGGCCGAGCCCGAGGGCGCGCAGCTGGGCGGCCCTGCGGGGCGAGCCGGTCCCGACTCGGGCGCCGGCCGGCAGCTCCGCGAGGGTGAGCCCGTCGCGCGCGACGAGCACGTCCCGAGGGTCCTCCCGGGTGGGCACGGCCGCGAGAACGAGACCCTCGGCCGGCCCGGTCGGCAGGTCCTTGAGGCTGTGCACGGCGACGTCGACCTCGCCTGCGAGGAGGGCCTCGCGCAGCCGCGACACGAACACGCCGACACCCCCGAAGGACGCCAGAGGCGCCGACGAGGTGTCGCCGTGCGTGAGCAGCTCGACGAGCTCGACGCGGACGAGGGTGCCGGCGTCCGCGGCGGCCTTCTCGATGCGGTCCGCGACCCACTGGGACTGGACGCGCGCCAGCGCGCTGCGGCGGGTACCGAGCCGGAGCAGGGGAACGCTCATGCCGCACCTCCCGCCCGGAGCGGCTGCGGGTCGGTGAGCGCGGCGGTCCGTGCCGGCGGGACGGCGAAGACCTCGGCGTCCGCGTCGATCCGGGGGTCGACGCTGAGGTCGAACAGGGCGCGCAGCGCGTCCGCGTAGGCGTCGCCGCCGGGAGCCGTCGCGAGCTCCTTGACCCGCACGGTCGGGGTGTGGAGGAGCTTCTCGACGACGCGGTGGACGGTCCGCTCGACCTCGGCGCGAACCTCGGGGGCGAGGTCGGGCAGCCGGCCTGTCAGACGGGCGAGCTCGGCCTCGACGACCTCGCGGGCCCGGGCCCGCAGGGCCACGACGGTCGGAGCCACCGACTCCGCGCGCCGCGCGGTCAGGTAGTCGGCGACCTCCTGGGCGACGATCGCGCGCGCCTGCTCGACGTGCTCGCTGCCCGTCGCCGCCGCCAGATCGCGGCCGAGGTCCTCCAGGTCGAGGATCTCGACCCCCGGGACCTCGGACGCGGCGGGGTCGACGTCCCGCGGGAGCGCGAGGTCGAGGTACACCTGGGGACGCCCGCCCCGGACGGCGGCCGCGGAGGCCGCCAGGTCGGCGGGCACGACATGACCGACGGCACCGGTGCACGAGACGACGACGTCCGCGTCGGCCAGCGCCGACGACAGCTCCGGCAGCGGCACGACCCGCGCGCCGAGCGGACCGGCGAGCCGCGCGGCACGTTCCGGCGTCCGGTTGGCGACCGCGAGCCGGGTCACGCCGGCCCGCTGGAGCGTCGCCACGACGAGGCCGCTCATCGTGCCGGCGCCGACGACGAGCACGCGCGCGCCGGACAGCGGGCCGACCACGGCGGCGGCACGGTCGAGACCGGCCTCGACGAGCGAGCGGCCCGCGCGGTCGATCGACGTCTCGCTGTGCGCGCGCTTGCCGACGTGCAAGGCCCGCTGGAGCAGGCCGCTGAGCACGCGCCCGGCGGAACCGCCGTCCTGGGCGGCGCGCAGCGCCGTCCGGACCTGGCCGAGGATCTGCTGCTCGCCGACGGCCATCGACTCCAGCCCCGACGCGACGGCGAAGAGGTGGGTGACCGCGGCCGCCTCGTAGTGCACGTAGAGGTGCGCGATGAGCTCGGGGAGCGGGATACCGGTGGCGGCGGCGAGCGCCTCGCCGACGTCGTCGACGCCGCCGTGGAACCGGGTGACGTCGGCGTACACCTCGAGCCGGTTGCACGTCGACAGCACGACGGCCTCGGCGACGTGGTCCTGCCGCAGGATCTGCGCCTCGAGGGCGCGCGCGGCGTCGTCGCCGAGCGCGGCGCGCTCGAGCAGTGCGATGGGCGCCGTCCGATAGGACAGGCCGACGACGAGCTCGCTCACCGGACCGCCTCCGCCGTCGCCGGAGCCAGCGCCACCTCGTCGTCCTCGGCCGTCGCGTCGGCCGCGAGCCGGGTGGCGAGGCGGCGCTGCTCGTGGAACGCGAGGATCTGCAGCTCCGTCGACAGGTCGACCTTGCGGACCATGACGTGGTCGGGGACGTCGAGCACGCAGGGCGCGAAGTTGAGGACGCTCGTCACGCCCGCGGCGACGAGCCGGTCGCAGACGCCCTGCGCCGACTCGGCCGGTGTCGCCAGCACGCCGATGTGCACGTCCCGGTCACGCACCACCTGCTCCAGGTCGTTCACCGGACGGACGACGAGCCCGGCGATCCGCTCGCCGACGCGGCGCTCGTCGCTGTCGAGGAGTGCGGCGACGGTGAACCCGCGGGAGGCGAAGCCGCCGTAGTTGGCGAGGGCGTGGCCGAGGTTGCCGACGCCGACGATGACCACGCGCCAGTCCTGGGTCAGGCCGAGCTCGCGGGAGATCTGGTACACGAGGTACTCGACGTCGTAACCGACGCCGCGGGTGCCGTAGGAGCCCAGGTGGGACAGGTCCTTGCGGAGCTTGGCCGAGCCGACGCCGGCGGAGGCGGCGAGCGCCTCGGAGGAAACGGTGTCGACGCCCTCGGCGGCGAGGACGGTCAGGGCCCGCAGGTAGATCGGCAGTCGCGCGACGGTGGCGTCGGGGATCCCGTGCCGCCCGGGGCGGGCCTGCCGCACCAGCCGGGCGGATCGGGGAGTTGACGACACGAGGGTGCCTGCTCCTTGGCGAGACGGGGATGGTACAAGCGGTGCGACCAGCGTAGGCACTTGTGAACAGATGCACAAAGTTGACCTGAGAGCAGGGGACGTGCTCTCAGCCCACCTCGTGCTGACGCTCCGGGTCCGCCGGCAGCGGCTCAG
>DASQJO010000290.1:0-4757 GCA_035630955.1 Kineosporiaceae bacterium | reverse complement strand
CCAATCTCGCGGGCGCCTTCCGCTGCGTGCGGCGGGCGAGCAAGGGCATGATCCGGCTGCGCCGCGGGCGGATCGTCCTCATCTCCAGCGTCGTCGGGCTCTACGGCTCGCCGGGCCAGGTGAACTACGCCGCGAGCAAGGCCGGCCTCGTCGGGATCGCCCGGTCGGTGACCCGCGAGCTGGGCGGCCGGGGCATCACGGCCAACGTCGTCGCGCCCGGCTTCGTCGAGACCGACATGACCGCCGTCCTGCCCGAGGACACCCGCGCCGCCTACCTGAAGGCGATCCCCGCGGGCCGGTTCGCGCAGGCCGACGAGGTCGCAGCCGCCGTCCGGTTCCTCGCCTCGGACGCCGCCGCCTACGTCAGCGGCGCGGTGCTGCCGGTCGACGGCGGTCTCGGGATGGGCCACTGATCTCCCCGGGATAAGGTCTGAGCGACCGACAGGGAGGCGCCATGGGTCTGCTCGACGGCAGGACGCTGCTCGTCACCGGGGTCCTCACGGACTCCTCGATCGGCTTCCACGTGGCCCGGCTGGCGCAGGAGGAGGGCGCGGACGTCGTCCTGACGTCGTTCGGCCGGCAGATGAAGATCACGACCGCGATCGCGCGGCGGCTGCCCAAGCCCGCGCCGCTGGTCGAGCTCGACGTCACGAGCACCGAGGACCTCGACGCGCTCGCCGACCGGGTCCGCGAGCACACCGACGCACTGCACGGCGTCGTCCACTCCATCGGGTTCGCGCCCCGCGGCGCCTTCGACTTCCTCAACGCCAGCTGGGACGACGTCTCGACCGCGCTGCACGTCTCGGCCTACTCGCTCAAGGCGCTCGCGGTCGCGGCCCGCCCGCTGCTCGGCCGCGGGTCCGCCGTCGTCGGCCTCACCTTCGACGCCCGATACGCCTGGCCGGTCTACGACTGGATGGGCGTGGCGAAGGCCGCCTTCGAGTCGACCGCGCGCTACCTGGCCCGCGAGCTCGGCCCCGACGGGATCCGCGTCAACCTCGTCGCCGCGGGCCCGATCCGGACCACCGCCGCCAAGTCCATCCCCGGCTTCGAGGCGTTCGAGGACGTCTGGCCCGAGAAGGCGCCGCTCGGCTGGGACATCACGAACCCCGAGCCGACGGCCCGCACCGTGACGGCGCTGCTGTCGGACTGGTTCCCGGCGACGACGGGCGAGATCGTCCACGTCGACGGCGGCTTCCACGCGATGGGGTAGGTCGTGGCCCCCGATCCGCGGCGCCTGGTGCTCGTCCGGCACGCGAAGGCGGCGCGCCCGTACGGAGTGCCGGACGAGGACCGTCCGCTCACCGGCCGAGGGCGCCGCGACGCCCAGGCGGCCGGCGCGTGGCTCGCCACCGAGGGGCCACGTCCGGACCTGACGCTGTGCTCGAGCGCCGTCCGGACCCGGCACACCTGGGAGATCGTCTGCCGGTCGCTGCCACCGGTCCCCACGCGCTACCTGCCCGAGCTCTACGAGGCGGACGTCCACGACGTCGTCGACCTCGCCGCCGGGGTGCCGGAGACGGTGAAGACACTCGTCGTCGTCGGTCACGAGCCGACGATCAGCGTCACCGCGCTCACCCTGGCAGGCAGGGGCTCCGACCGGCGGGCCCTGGAGGCACTCGCGGACAAGTTCCCGACGTCGGCGATCGCGGTGCTGCGGTTCGACGGGCCGTGGTCCCGGCTGCGGGCGGGCAGGACCGCCCTGGAGACCTTCACGGTGCCGCGGGGCTGACGGTGCGACCGCTGCGGCAGCGGCACCTGCAGCGGCGCTCAGGGCTGAGGCACGAGATCCGCGGCGTCGGCCTCCTCGACCTCGGCGCGCGGGATGCCGAGCAGGTAGAGCACGGCGTCGAGGTAGGGCACGCTCACGGCGGCATCCGCCTGCGCCCGGACGACGGGCTTGGCGTTGAACGCGATGCCGAGACCCGCCTCGGCGAGCATGTCGAGGTCGTTCGCGCCGTCGCCGATGGCGACCGTGCGGGCGAGCGGCAGCCCCTCGGCGTCCGCGAACCGCCGCAGCGCGGCGGCCTTGCCGGCGCGGTCCACGACCTCGCCGACGACGCGTCCGGTGAGGAGCCCGCCCGAGACCTCGAGGCGGTTCGCGTGCACGTGCTGGATGTCGAGTTCCGCGGCCAGCGGCGCCACCACCTCGGCGAAGCCGCCGGAGACGACGGCGAGCGTGAAGCCCAGACGGCGCAGCGTCCGGCACAGGGTGCGGGCCCCGGGCGTGAGGCGGACCGCCGCGCGGACGTCGTCCAGCACCGTCACCGGTAGCCCGCCGAGGCAGGCGACCCGCCGGTGCAGGCTCGCGGCGAAGTCGAGCTCGCCGCGCATGGCCCGCTCGGTGACCGCGGCGACCTCGGCCTCCCGGCCCGCGTGCGCGGCCAGGAGCTCGATGACCTCGTCCTGGATCAGCGTCGAGTCGACGTCGAGCACGACGAGCCGGCGTCCGCGGCGGGCGAGCCCCGCGGGGGAGACGGCGACGTCGACGCCGTGCGCTGCGGCCTCGACGGCGAGCTCGCGGCGCAGCACGGTGACGTCGTCGCCCGACACGTCGAACTCGACGGTCGTCACCGGCTCGCGGGAGAGGCGCCGGATCCGGTCGATGTTCGCGCCCCGCTCCGCGAGGCGGGCGGCGATGGCGGCGACCGTCGCGGGCAGGAGCGGCGCGGCCAGCACCGTGACGTGCAGGCGTCCGCGTCGGCGCGGGGCGTTGTCGCCGGTGCCAGTCACGCTCTCGACCCGCATGCCGAGCGCGGCGCCGGCGGCCCGGACTGCGGCGACGGCGGCCTCGGCGTCCGGCCCCGCGGTGACCAGCACGGCCAGGGTGAGGTTCCCGCGGACGACGACCTGCTCCAGGTCCAGCACCTCGACGCCGGGACGGGCGAGCGCGCCGAGGACGGCCGCGGTGACGCCCGGCCGGTCGGGCCCGGTGACGGTGACGAGGATCGTCGGTACGGCAGGGCTGGACACGGGCGTCGACCCTACCGGCCCGTTCGTCGTGTCAGAGGTTCTTGTTGTGCTCGTCCCGGAAGGCGATCCAGTCCGTGAGCTTGGCGACGTCGTACTTCGGCCCGCTCAGCCCGACGGTGAAGAACGTCGTCCCGGCTTCGATCAGAGCCGGGCCGAGCTTCTCGGGCGAGCCGTTGACGCCGGAGGAGCGCTCGATCTCGGCGGGGTCGCGCCCCTCGGTGCGGCACCACTCGTCGAGGATGCGGTTCTTGCGGGTGAGGGTCTCCGGGTCGCCGAAGCCGTGCCAGATGTCCGCGTGACGGGCGGCGTACCGCAGCGTCCGCTTCTCGCCGCCGCCACCCACGAGCACGGGGATCTTGCGCGTGGGCGGCGGGTTGAGCTTCGCCCAGCGGGCCTGGATGCGCGGCAGTGCCTCGGCGAGCGCGTCGAGCCGCGTCTTCGGCGTCCCGAAGTCGTACCCGTACTCGTCGTAGTCGCGCTGGAACCAGCCGGCGCCGATGCCGAGGACCAGCCTGCCGCCGCTCATGTTGTCGACGGTGCGGGCCATGTCGGCGAGCAGGTCGGGGTTGCGGTAGCTGTTGCAGGTCACGAGCGCGCCGATCTCGACGCGCCGCGTGACCTCGGCCCAGGCCCCGAGCATGGTCCAGCACTCGAGGTGCTCGCCGTCGGACGGGCCGTAGAGCGGATAGAAGTGGTCCCAGTTGAACGCGACGTCGACGCCCGCCTCCTCGGCGGCGACGACGGCACGGCGGATCTCGGCGTACTCGGCGTGCTGCGGCTGGAGCTGGACGCCGATGCGCACGGGACGGGGCACGGATTCTCCTTCGCGGGAACCGTCAGCTGGGGACCTTCATCCCCTTGCCGACGACGGTGATGCCTGACTCGGTGACGTGGAAGCCGCGCGAGCGGTCCTCCTCCGGGTCCATCCCGATCCGCGCGCCCTCCGCGACCACCACGTTCTTGTCCAGGATCGCCCGCCGGACGACGGCGTGCCTCCCGATGTCGACGTTGTCCATGACGACGCTGTCGCTGACCGTCGCCCAGCTGTGCACCTCGACGTTCGGCGAGAGCACCGAGTTCTCGACCAGCGCGCCGGAGATCACGGAGCCGGGGGAGACGATCGAGTTCACGGCGTGCCCGATCCGTCCGTGCCAGCCGTGCACGAACTTGGCGGGCGGGAAGTAGCCGGTGTGGGTGTAGATCGGCCACTCGTAGTTGTAGAGGTTGAAGATCGGGTGCACCGAGACGAGGTCCATCTGCGCCTCGAAGTACGCGTCGAGCGTCCCGACGTCCCGCCAGTAGTCGCGGTCCCGGTCGGTCGAGCCCGGCACGTCGTTGAGCTTGAAGTCGTAGACGGAGGCCTCGCCGCGCGATACGAAGTCCGGGACGATGTTCCCGCCCATGTCGTGGCCCGAGTCCTCGATGTCGGCGTCCCGGGTGACGGCGTCGACCAGGGCGTCGGCGTCGAAGACGTAGTTGCCCATCGACGCGAGCACCTGGTCGGGGGCGTCGGGCAGTCCCTCGGGGTCGGTTGGCTTCTCGAGGAAGGCCTCGATCCGCGACGAGTCGGGCGCCTTCTGGATGACGCCGAACTGGTCGGCGAGGCTGATCGGCTGCCGGATCGCCGCGACGGAGCAGGGCGCGCCCGACTCGATGTGCGCCTGCACCATCTGCCCGAAGTCCATCCGGTACACGTGGTCGGCACCGACGACGACCACGATGTCCGGCCGCTCGTCGTACAGCAGGTTCAGGCTCTGGAAGATCGCGTCGGCGCTGCCCAGGTA
>DASQJO010000289.1:0-2723 GCA_035630955.1 Kineosporiaceae bacterium | reverse complement strand
CGATCGCGAGCTCGCGCTCGGCCGACCCGATGCGTTGCGCGCCCGCGTCCCCGGTGTCGTCCATGACCCCATCCTGCCGTGCGGCAGGACGGGTCAGGCGGACCGGTGCAGCTGCGCGATCTCCTCGTCGTCCGGCTGCGCCGGGCGGGGCGCCGGGTGCTCGACGAGCGCCAGGATCCGCGCCGACATGAACCGCGCCGTGCGGACCGTGGTCCCGCCGCGGGTCACCTCGCTCACCTCGACGATGCCGCGGCCCTGGCTGATCTCGACACGGCGTCCCGCCCGCGTGGCGGCCACCTCGTAGGTGCGCGTGTCGCCGCCGGCGTCGATGACGATCTCGACCTTGTCGCCCTTCATGGGCGCCGCCTCTCCCGGGTGTCCAACGGCCGTCGACCCTTCGTACAAGTGTACGTCCATCTCACCCTTCGCGCTGATCATGCAAACCGGTCCGATCATGAAACGAGGTTTCATGATCGGACCGGTTTGCATGATCAGCGCCAGAGAGCAGGGTCAGGCGCGGAACTCCGCCCAGGTGGTCTTGCCGCCGAGGCCGAGCCGGACGCCCCACGCGTCGCAGAGCGCCGACACCAGGGCCAGGCCGCGGCCGCGCTCGTCGTCCCTGCCCGAGTGGCGCCGCACGGGTGGCAGCGCCGAGCGGTCGGTCGTCTCCACCACGACGCGCTGCGCGGTCGCGAACGCTCGCAGCTCGACCGGCGGCCCGGCGTGCTCGACCGCGTTCGCCGCGAGCTCGGAGGTGACCTGGACGATCGCGGCGGACCGGTCCGGCTGCGCGACCTGGGCGATGGCCGACACGGCGCGCCGGGCGCGGGCGACGTCGGCCAGCCCCGAGAGCAACAGCTGCGTGCGCCGCAACTGCGCGGCCGACGGCGACAGGCGCACGAGCAGGAGGGCCACGTCGTCGGCCGCCCGGTCCGCGCCCGCCGCGGTGAGCAGCGAGTCGGCGAGCTCCTCGAGATCGGTGGCCGACCCGGCGTGCCCGAGCCGGGCCGCGATGCGGCTCATCCCGAGCTCGACGTCGACGTCGCGGGACTCGACGAGCCCGTCGGTGAAGGCCGCGAGCAGGCTACCCGGCGGGAACGGCGTCACGAGCTCCTCGAACGGCCCGATGGCGAGCCCGAGCGGCGGCCCCGGCGGTGCCGAGACTGCGCGGACGGTGCCGTCGGGAGCGCGCACGAGCACCGGCGGATGCCCCGCGGAGGCCAGCCGCAGCGTCTCGTCGAACGGTTCGAGGACGCCGTACACCGCGGTCGCGAAGCGTGGCGGGACCCGCGCGCCCGACTCCAGCTGCGGCGCGACGAGCTCGGCGACGTGCGTGTCGAGCAGGCCCAGCAGGTCCCCGGGCCCGAGCGCCGCGTGCGCGGCCGCGCGCATCGCTGCCCGCGCCTGACCCATCACCGCCGCCGCCGGCAGACCGCGCCCGGAGACGTCGCCGACGCCCATGCCGAAGCGGCCGGCGCCGAGGTCGGTGACGTCGAACCAGTCACCGCCGACGTCCACCTCGGGGCTCCCCGCCACGTACCGGGTGGCGACGTCCACCTCGCGCAGCGCCGGCAGCACGCCGGGGAGCAGCGCACGCTGCAGGTCGAGGGCGACCTGCCACTGCGCCCGCACACTGCGCACGTGCGCGACGGCCGTGCCGGCCCGGGCGGCGACGTCCTCGAGGAACGGCAGGTCCGCCTCCTCGTAGGGCCGCCGGTGCGCCCCGTCGCTGAGCACGAGGGCGCCGGCCAGCTCGCCCGCGACGACGAGCGGGACCACGACGATCGTCGACGCGCCCGCGCGGTCGAGCCAACTGCGCGACGTGGGGTCCACGGCGTCGCGGTCGTGGCCGCGCAGGTCGATGAGCACGGTCCGGCCGGCGGCGATCGAGCTGTCCCACGGGGCGGGCTCGGGCTCGGCCTGGGTGCCGGTCGGCGGCGGGCCGATCTCGGCGAGCAGCGCGGGGTCGATCGTCACGGCAGTGGGCGTGCTGCTCCCGGTGGGTTCGGAGCCGGCCGCGGGGACGACGAACACGGCGGCGACGGCCGCGACCTCCGGCACCAGGGCGTCGGTGAGGGCCTGCAGGGCCGCGTCCGGGTCGGACGCGGTGGTCATGGCCTGCGTGATGCCGGCGAGCAGCTGGGCCCGGCGCGCCTGCTCGCGGTCCCGGAACGCGGTGGTGACGTCGACGCCGGAGACGAGGATCGCCGGGTACGGCGGACCCGAGCCGAGCGCCGACACGACGAAGTGCAGGACGAGCTCGCGGCCCTCGACGTCCCGGACCCGGGTGAGGCGCTCCTCCTCGTACGTCTCGCCGGTGAGCAGGACGTCGCGCATGCCGTCCGCCGTCGGCGCGCTCTCCGGGAAGGCCTCGGTGAGCGGCACGCCGAGTTCACGACCTCCGAGGACCTCCCGCGAGCGCCGGTTCTGCACGAGCAGCGTGAGCTCGGGACCCGCCAGGACGGCGGAGAGCGTCGGCGCCTCCTCGAGGGCCTGGACGAGCAGGGTCAAGCCGGGCAGATCGAGCTGCCGGACGGCGGCCGCAGCCGCACGCTGACCTCCGGGAGCCGGGACCGACACGTGCTGAACGTACCCCTCAGGTGAGTGTGCGGTGCGGACCGACGGCACACTCTCCGCGTGACAGGGGACCTGGTCATCACCCGTGGGCTGCCCGCGTCCGGCAAGACGACCTGGGCGCGGGAGTGGGTGGCGCAGGACCCGAC
>DASQJO010000288.1:0-4290 GCA_035630955.1 Kineosporiaceae bacterium | reverse complement strand
CGCATCGTGCTCGTCGTCGAACAGGTGCCGCCGCATCGGGTCCCCCTTCGTGGTCGGGCGGGAGGCGGTGCGCCGGCGGCGACCGGATGGCAGCGACGACGGCGTCGTGAGTGGGCTCGTGGCCCGCGGTCCAGTCTGCCGCTCGCGCCCCGTCCGCGTCTCCCCGGCAGCTCCCCCGCGTCGGGCGGACGGGGCGAGCCTTGTGCGTCCGACGCCGTCGCTGGTAGGACAAGCCCACGCAAGCCGGACGGCACGGCCGGCGCGCTCGGGGGCGCCGGCCGTGCCCGACGTCCGTCGGAGGCCGCTGCCAGACTGCGCCCATGACGACGTCAGGGCCGCTGCGCGGCGTGCGGGTGCTCGAGTTCGCCGGCATGGGTCCCGTTCCGCACGCCGGCATGGTGCTCGCCGACCTGGGCGCCGACGTGGTGCGGGTCGAGCGGCCCGGAGGAGCGCCCGGAGCACCGCCCGGTCCCGTCGACCGGGGCCGGACGGCGGTCGCCCTCGACCTCTCCCTGCCGGATGCGGTGGCCGCGGCGCTGCGCCTCGTCGACGCCGCCGACGTCGTGCTCGAGGGGTACCGGCCGGGCGTGATGGAACGGCTCGGGCTCGCGCCGGACGCCTGCCTGGCGCGGAACCCCCGCCTGGTCTACGCCCGGATGACCGGCTGGGGGCAGGACGGGCCGCTCGCGCCGCGCGCCGGGCACGACATCGACTACCTGGCCCTCACCGGCGCCCTCGCGGCGATCGGCCCGCGCGACGGCGACCCGCTCCCGCCGCTCAACCTCGTGGGCGACTACGGCGGCGGGAGCATGCTGCTGCTCGTCGGCGTCCTCGCCGCGCTCGTGGAGCGCTCCGTCAGCGGCCAGGGACAGGTCGTCGACGCCGCCATGGTCGACGGCGTGACGTCGCTGCTCGCCCTGACCTACGGGCTCCACGGCGCCGGCCTGTGGGAGCTACGGCGCGGCAGCAACCTCCTCGACGGGGGCTCGCCCTTCTACACCACGTACGAGTGCGCCGACGCGAGGCACGTGGCGGTGGGCGCGATCGAGGAGCGGTTCTGGGACGAGCTGCTCCGCATCCTCGAGCTCGACCCCGCCGAGCTGCCGCCCCGCAACGACCCCGACCAGTGGGACGACCTGCGGTTCGAGCTCGAGGAGGCGTTCCGGCGGCGCACCCGCGACGAGTGGACGGCGCTCTTCGAGGGCACGGACGCCTGCGTGACGCCGGTGCTCACGCTGGCCGAGACCGCCGCGCACCCGCAGCTCGGCGGGCGGGGGGCGGTTGTCACGGACGGCGGGCGGCCGGCGCCGGGCGTCGCGCCGCGCTTCTCGCGGACGCCGGGAGCCGTCGGCCACCCGCCGCGCGCCGCCGGCGCGGACACCCGGGCAGCGCTGCTCGCGTGGGGCCTGCCGGCAGGCGACGTCGAGGCCCTGCTGGCGTCGGGAGCCGCCGTCCAGGCCTGAGCCGGTCCGCCGTCAGCGGGGCGCCATCCGGATCGCGCCGTCCAGCCGAATCGTCTCGCCGTTGAGCATCGGGTTGGCCACGACCTGCTCGACGAGCTGCGCGAACTCCTCGGGCCGCCCGAGCCGGGCCGGGTGCGGCACCTGCCGGCCCAGCGAGTCGCGGGCCTCCTGGGGCAGTCCGGCGAGCATCGGGGTGTCGAACAGCCCCGGCGCGATCGACACCACCCGGATCCAGCTCGACGCGAGCTCGCGGGCGATCGGCAGGGTCATGCCGGCGACGCCGGCCTTGGACGCCGAGTACGCGGCCTGCCCGATCTGACCGTCGAAGGCCGCGACCGACGCCGTGCAGACGAGAACGCCGCGCTCCTCGCCGACGGGCTCGGTGCGGGCGATGCGCTCGGCGGCGAGCCGGATCACGTTGAACGTACCGACGAGGTTCACCCGGACGACGCGTTCGAACGTCGACAGCGGGAGCACACCCTCGCGGCCCAGGACCTTGCCCGGCGTCCCGATCCCGGCGCAGCTCACGACGACGCGCAGCGGACCGAGGCCGTCCGCGGCGTCCAGCGCGGCTGTGACGGCGTCCTCGTCCGTGACGTCGGCCGGCGCGAAGACGGCCCCCAGCTCCTTCGCGGCACTCTCGCCGTCGGCGCCCGGCAGGTCGACGACGACCACCCGCGCCCCGCCCGCCGCGAGCCGCCGCGCCGTCGCCAGGCCGAGACCCGACGCGCCGCCCGTCACCAGCGCCACCGCGCCCTCGAGCTGCATGCTGCGATCCTCCTCGTCGCCGTAGGGACGGCGGCCAGTCTGCCCCAGACCCGGGGCGGGATCTCAGCGGCCGCGGTCGGGCACCGGCGCGTCGGCGAGCGGGCCGGCCTGCGCCTTGGCCTCGTCGGCGTCCTCGGCCGGTGTCTCCGCCGTGGGGGTGCCCGGCGGCGCCCCCGGTTCGTGCTCCGGCTCGGGCGGCTGCTCCCGCAGGTACTGCGCCACCACGTGCCCGACGGCGACGAGCGGGACCGCGAACAGCGCGCCGATGATCCCGGCGATGAGCACGCCGGCACCGATGCCGAGGATGACCGCGAGCGGGTGCACCTCGACCGCCCGCCCGAGCAGGAACGGCTGCAGCACGTGCGCCTCGAGCTGCTGCACGGCGATCACGATGCCGAGCATGATCAGTGCACTCACGAAGCCCTTGCTCACCAGGGCCACGAGGACCGCCACGACCCCGGTGACGAACGCGCCGACGATCGGCACGAACGCACCGAGGAACACCAGCACGGCGATCGGCACCGCCAGCGGCAGGCCGAGGATCGCGGCGCCGAGACCGATGCCGATGGCGTCGACCGCCGCGACGATCACCGTCGCGCGCACGTAGGCGGTCAGTGTGGCCCACGCGCGCACCGCCGCGCCCTGCACCCGCGGCCGAGCGCCGCGCGGGAAGAGCCCGACGACGAAGTCCCAGATCCCGCGGCCGCCGGCGAGGAAGAAGAAGGTGCTGAACAGCGCGATGAACAGGCCGCTGCCGACGTCGGCGGCGGTGGACGCGACGCCCAGCGCGCCGCTGACCAGCCTGCTGCTGTTGGCGCTCATGCTCTGCTGCGCCTGGTCGATCCAGGTGTTGATCTGCTCGCCCGTGACGTGCAGCGGTCCGTTCGCGAGCCAGGTGCGCACGTCCTGCAGCCCCTGACCGGACTGCTGCTGCAGGCCCGGGAAGCCGGTGGCGACCTGCTGGCCGACCAGGCCGATGAGCCCGATGATCACGAGGAGCACGACGAGGATCGTCAGCACGGCGGCGAGCGCCGGCGCGAGCCCGAGGCGGCGGACGCCGAGGTCCGCGAGCGGCTTGATGAGCGCGACGAGGAGCAGCGCAACGAGCACCGGCACGACGAGCACCTTGAACTGCGCCAGGAGCAGCAGGAGGAGGTAGATCCCGCCGGCGACGACGACGAGGCGCCAGGTCCACGCCGCGGAGGCACGGAGCCCGGTGGGCACGAGGTCACCGTCGCGCCGGGGTGCCGGCTCGGTCATGGAACGTTCCTTCCGGGTCGGCGGTCTGGCCCGCCCGATCATTCCACCCCGGATGTCGGGCGCCCGCAGCGTGGGAGGGCGCCCGTTCGGGTGAACCGAGTCGAACTGATGTTCGATCCGGAGTACCGTCGAAGCGGGTCGAGGGCGCTCCCCCGCGCCGTCCGCACGTCCGTTTCGGAGCGCGCGCTCCCCGTTTCCCGGAGGCACCCATGGCCCAGGTCCCCCGCATCCGCCGCGTCGAGCCGACCGGCCCCATCACCCTTCCGTACCGCGGCATCCCGGTCGCCGTCCGGCTGGTCTGGCACGACGGCGCGACGACGAGCGTCGACGCGCACGCCGTCGCCTGGACGACGAACGAGGTCGAGATCGAGTGGACCACGCCGTGGAACGACACCCGCCGCGACTGGATCCGCGCGGACCAGGTGAGCCGGCGGTGGTCGGACGTCGGCTGACGCGCAACCGGTGAGCGGCCGAGCGGCGGGCGACGTCCGCGCGAGCGGCCCGTCCAGCGTTCGGTCCATCCCGGTCCGGACGTGCCCGGCACCCCTGCTCAGCGCTGTTAGGACTGGTGCAGCACCGCGGGCACGCAGTGACGAGCAGCGACGAGGAGGACCGCCATGACCGTCGGACTCACCTTCGGCAGCCACCGAGCGAGCACGTCCCGCGCCAGCAGGCACCGCGCCGAGCACGCTCCGTGGTGCGTTCAGCACGGTCCGGCCGGCTGCGAGGGGCAGGTCTTCTCGCTGCCGGGCACCAAGCTCCACATCTGGCTCACGGCCCCGACGACGGGCGATCCGCG
>DASQJO010000287.1:0-5388 GCA_035630955.1 Kineosporiaceae bacterium | reverse complement strand
CCTGCAGCACCCCGACCACGCGCCACCACCGCGGACGGCGCCCGATCTCCAGATCCGTGCCGGCGACCGCTCGGTCCAGCAGGTCGGGAAGCTCCGCCCGTCGTCGCGTCGTCGCGCCGCGCACGACGTCGGGCCACGGGTCCGCGAGTCCCGCCGACGCCTGCTCGCTCAGCTCCCGCAGTGCCGAGTCCACCCGCGCCCGCTGCACTCCCGAAGGCCCGGCGAGCGAGGTACGCACGAGCTCGGACGGCGTCGCCCGCAGCCGGAGCCGACGCGCGGGATCCGGCCGGATGCGCGACACCCAGCGCGTGAACGGCCAGCCCGTCGCCTGGCGGGCGCGCAGCCGGTGGTTCCGCTCGACCGCGTCGATCACCTGGTCGGCGCCGGCGGCGTCCGTGAGCGCCTCGACGAGCGACTCGCGCTCGCGCCGCCCGATCCCGTCCGACGCCCCGCCGCAGCCGGCGCTCATCGACTCCGCCACCGTGTCGAGGTCCGCCGCGAGCCGCGCCGTCGCCGTCCGCTTCGCGCTCACCCGACCGGCGAGCTCCCTCCGCAGGACGGGCAGTCCCTCCCCGGTCCGCGCGGAGGACGGGACGACGGGGACACCGCGCAAGCCCTCGGCGTCCAGGATGCGCGAGAGATCAGCGAGGCAGCCCGCGCGCGCCGCCGACGAGAGCCGGTCGACCTGGTTGAGCACCACGAGCAGGACGTCGGCGTGACCCGCCAGCGGCGCAAGGTAACGGTCGTGCACGACGGCGTCGGCGTACTTCTGCGGGTCGAGCACCCAGACGAGCAGGTCCACCCGCTCGACCAGGCGGTCGGCCTCCAGCCGGTGACGCTCCTCGACGGAGTCGACGTCCGGCAGATCGAGCAGCACCAGTCCGTCGAGCGCGTCGTCCGCCCCGGCATCGACGACGTGCCGGCGAGGGACGTCGAGCCAGTCGAGCAGGGGCCCGGCGTCCTCGGTGCCCCAGACCGCCGCGTGCGCGACCCCCGTCGTCGGGCGCCGCATGCCGACCTGCGACACCTCGCCCCCGGCGAGGGCGTTGAACAGCGAGGACTTGCCGCTGCCCGTCGCCCCCGCGAGCGCGACCACGGTGTGCGTGTCGCCCAGCCGCAGCCGCTCCCCGGCCTTGGCGGCGACGCGTTCGGCCTCGGCGACGACGCCGCTGTCCAGGCGTCCCCGGGCGAGGTCGAGCGCCTGGTCCAGCGCGGCCAGGCGATCGGCGAGGGCAGGAGCCCGACCCGACCGCCGGCGGACCGTCAGCGTCATCGGGGGGCACCCACGTCGAGCGGGCGCCCGCCGGGCCGGGTCGAGCCGCGGTTGGCGCGTCGCGCCTGCTCGAAGTCCTCGAGCGCGGCCCGCAGCGACAGCGCGGCGTCGGGCGCCGGGGCAGCCGCGTCAACCAGGGCCGCGAACCGGTCCCGCTCCCGCCGCAGCAGGTTCTCGACCGACTCGAGCAGGTCCGAACGCGCCGTCGACGCGAGCGCGCGTACGGCGCTGTCGCCGAAGACCGCCTCCAGCACCTTCTGGCTCGCGGCGGTCGTCCCGCCGGCGACGAGCAGCTCGACGCCGCTCAGCCCGCCCGTCTGCGCGAAGACCGCCAGCATGAGGGCGAGGCCGGCCCCGTTCGTCCCGAACGAGGCGAGCCGCGCCGCCGTCCGCCGCTCCCGACCCTCGTCCGCGACGAGCTGGAGCACGCGTCCTTGCCAGGCGCGGACCTCGCGTTCGAGCGCTGGTCTGAAGTCGTCCGACGCGTGCGCGTACACCCGGGGGCGGTCGCCGAGCAGGGCGCGTCCCGCCGCCCGGACGCGCCAGCCGTCGACGGTCCGCTCGGCCGCGCCGTCGGCGGCGGCCCGCACCAGCGTCTCGACGCTGCTCTCCAGCGCCTGCCCGACGGGCGCGGTCGGGGGTTCCCGGTTCAGCAGGAACGCCGTGACACGGTCGCGGATCCGGCCGATCCGCTCCTCCAGGCCGCGGGTCAGCTCGCCGGTACCCACGAACTCCTGCCAGCGGGCGAGTACCTCACCGCGGAGCACGCTGCCGCTGCGGACGCCGTCGTCGACCTCGAGGGCGGCGTCCACGTACGCGGTGTCCGCCTCGTCTCGGAGCAGCGCGGCGGTGGCGAGCTGCTCGTCCACCTCGCGGGCCACGGCGGACACGCGCTGGCGCAGGCTCGAGAGTGCGCCGTCGAGCGTCGTCCGGATGACCTCGGCGCGGGCGTCCGCGTCCGCGGCCAGCCGGCTAAGCCACTCCCGCAGCGGCCGCACGCTCGCCGCGGGCAGCAGGGCGTTCTCGCCCTGCATCGGGGTCTCTGGGACGACGAACAGCGCGGCGCGGCCGAGGCCGTTCTCGTCGAGCATCGACGCCAGGTGCCGGCTGATCTCGGTCACGCCCTCGGGCGGGACGCGGTCCAGGACGACGGCGAGCGCGGTGCTCCGCTGCTGGGCGGTGTGGAGCAGGTCCCACGGGACGGCGTCCGCGTACCGCGCCGCGGTCGTGCAGAAGATCCACAAATCGGCGGCTGCGAGCAGCTGGCCCGCGAGGGCGCGGTTCTCCGCCACGACGGAGTCGATGTCGGGGGCGTCGACCAGTGCCAGCCCGGCCGGGACGCCGGGGTGAGGGACGACGTGCAGCGTCCCTGCGCCGTCCTGACCGGTGTCGCCCGTCGTCCGCGCCAGCTCGGGCAGCACACGGTCGTCGGCGAACCAGCGGACGTCGGCCGGGTGGCACACCAGCACCGGCCCGCGCGTGGTCGGCCGCAGCCACCCGGCGCGGCTGACGACGGCACCGACGAGCGAGTTGACCAGGGTCGACTTGCCGGCCCCCGTCGACCCCCCGACAACGGCGAGCAGCGGGGCGTCGATCCGGCGCAGGCGCGGCAGCAGGTAGTCGTCGACCTGCCCGACGAGTTCGGCCTGCGCCGCGCGGGCCGCGTCGGCCCCGGCCGTGGCAAGCCCCAGGCGCAGCCCGGCCACGCGCTCGCGCAGCTCGGCGAGCGCGCCGGCGAGATCGGGCGCGTCCACGGTGGTCACATGCCCAGCGTCGACGATCTCAGTCGTGAGGGCGCGTCGGAATGACCGGCTGGAGCCGGGGTAAGCGTCAGGGAAACAACGGAGGGAGGCGTCCGTGGGCGAGCAGCTGCTCGAGTGGGGCTTGAAGGCCCTCGCCGGAGGCCTGCTCGTCGTCGCGTTCGCGGTGGCCGCCCAGATGATCACTCCGAAGCGCCTCGCGGGGATTCTGTCGGCCGCGCCGTCGGTCGCGCTGGGCAGCCTCATCGTGACCGTCGTGATGAAGGGGGTTCCCGACGCGCAGACGGCGGCCCGCGGGATGGTGCTCGGCGCCGTCGCCTTCACCGTGTACTGCCTCGTCGCCGTGCCGGCGCTTGCCCGCTGGGGAGCCTGGCGCGGCTCTGCGGGCGCGCTCGTCGCGTGGTTCGCGACGGCCTTCCTGCTCGCCTGGGTGGTGCCCGAGTGAGCCGGCAGCAGGACGCCGAGGAGGTCCGCGCCAGCCCGGGCGAGCTGAGGTCGCTGTCGGCCCGTGAGCTGGGCATCCGCTTCGCGTTCGGCGCCGGCGTCTCCCTGCTCGCCGCCGTCGTGTCGACCTTCGCCGGTGCCCGGATCGGCGGCCTCTTCCTGGCCTTCCCCGCGATCCTGCTGGCAAGCCTCACCCTGATGGCGCGCAAGGACGGCCTGGCACCGGCCCGCGACAACGCGCGCGGCGCCGCGTTCGGCACGCTGGGCCTGATCGCGTTCGCGCTGGTCGCCGTCGCTCTCCTGCCGATCTGGCACCCCGCGGCCGCGCTGGTGGCGGCCACCGTCGCGTGGGCGGTCGTCAGCGGGGCCGCCTACCTCCTCGCACGAGCGGCCGGCGCCGGCGGCGACGAGCGGGCCTGACGCCGCCTGGCTAGGGTGCGCTTCATGCCGGCCGAGCTGCAGGTCATCCACGACGGGTACGCGAACGCCGACGGCGTGGCCTCGTCCGTCGTGCTCGTCCGGGACGGCGATCGGATCGTCGTGGTCGACCCCGGCATGCTCGCCGACCGGCGCCTCCTCCTCGACCCGCTCGACGCCGCCGGCGTCCGGCTCGAGGACGTGACGGACGTCGTCGTCAGCCACCACCACCCGGACCACACCTGGCACGTCGGCCTCTTCCCGGAGGCGCGGCTGCACGACGTCATGGCGGTCTACCGCCGCGACCAGTGGGACGACCAGCCCGCGGAGGGACGCCGGATCTCCCCCTCGGTGACGCTCGCGGAGACGCCCGGACACACCCCGCAGGACATCAGCACGCTCGTCGCCACCGCCGACGGGCTCGTGGTCTGCACGCACCTGTGGTGGCGCGCCGACGGGCCGGTGGAGGACCCGCGCGCGACCGACCTGGCCGCCCTGCACGCGAACCGCCGGCGCATCCTCGAGCTCGACCCGGTGACCGTCGTCCCGGGGCACGGACCCGCATTCCACCCGGACGCCCACACACCCCGTTGATCTTCCGGTGAGGCGCACGACACGCCCAGCTGTGGACAATGCCGACGGAGGTTAGGTTAGCCTTACCTGAGTCCTGCTACCTCGGTCTGGGAGATCCGCGTGCTCGCGAACTACCTCATCGGCCTGCGCGAGGGCCTCGAAGCGGCGCTGGTGGTCAGCATCCTCGTGGCGTACCTCGTGAAGTCCGGGCGCGCGGACCGGCTCGGCGGCATCTGGGTCGGGGTCCTCGCGGCGATCGCCGTGAGCATCGGCTTCGGCGCCCTGCTGTCGTTCACGTCGAGCAACCTCAGCTTCGAGGCGCAGGAGGCGTTCGGCGGGATCCTGTCGATCGTCGCCGTCGGCTTCGTCACCTGGATGATCTTCTGGATGCGCCGCACCGCGCGCACCCTGTCGAGCGAGCTGCGCGAGCGGGTCGACGTCGCGGTCGCGACGGGGGGCTTCGTGCTAGCGCTCACCGCCTTCCTCGCCGTCGGCCGTGAGGGCCTGGAGACCTCGCTCTTCCTGTGGTCCGCGGTGCAGTCGACCGGCCAGAGCACGCAGCCGCTCGTCGGCGCGACGCTCGGCCTGCTCACCGCCGTCGTGCTGGGCTGGCTGTTCTACCGCGGCGCCGTCCGGATCAACCTCGGCACCTTCTTCCGCTGGACCGGTGTGCTGCTCATCCTGGTAGCCGCCGGCATCCTGAAGTACGGCGTGCACGACCTGCAGGAGTCGAGCGTGCTGCCGGGGCTCAACCACCTGGCGTACGACATCAGTGGCGCTCTGGACCCCAGCGCCTGGTACACGGCGCTGCTCACCGGCATGTTCAACGTCACCCCGACCGCCACGGTGCTCGAAGTGCTCGCCTGGATCGCGTACGGGATCCCCGTCCTGATCTTGTTCTTGCGGCCGGCCGCCAGGAAG
>DASQJO010000286.1:0-5161 GCA_035630955.1 Kineosporiaceae bacterium | reverse complement strand
GGCACCTGGACGGCGAGCTCCCCGCCGGGCGCGAGCGCGCCGGCGAGCCGGTCGAGCAGCGGCAGATGGTCGGGCACCCACTGCAGGGTGGCGTTGCTGACGAGCACGTCGACGGGGCGCTCCGGCGGGTCCAGGGCGGAGAGCACGGGACGCAGACCGGTGCCGCGCATCCAGGCCAGGACGGCGTCCTCGCCGGGCAACACTTGCAGGTACGTCGTCTCCCACACGTCGGTGCGCAGGCCGGCCGCGGCCAGCCGGGCAAGGTAGGTCTCCGGCTCCTCGACGGAGGGCCAGCGGACGCCGGCCAGCCGGTCCCGCCACCGCGGGTCGGCGGCGAGCTCGCGGAGCAGGGTGTGCGACGGCTCGCGGAAGTTGCCGGGCACCTGGACGGCGAGCTCCCCGCCGGGCGCGAGCGCGCCGGCGAGCCGGTCGAGCAGCGGCAGATGGTCGGGCACCCACTGCAGGGTGGCGTTGCTGACGAGCACGTCGACGGGGCGCTCCGGCGACCAGTCGCGGACGTCGGCGAGCGTGAGCCGGACCCGGTCGCCGACCTCGGCGCGGGCTCGCTCGATCATCTCCGGGGACGCGTCGACGCCCTCGACGTCCGCCCCCGGCCAGCGCTCCGCGAGCTCGCGGGTCAGGTTCCCCGCGCCGCAGCCGAGGTCGACGACGACCCCGGGATCCGTGCCGACGACCCGCGCCATGAGGTCCCGGAAGGGCCGGCCGCGCTCGTCGGCGAACCGCAGGTACTGCTCGGGGTCCCAGCGCATGGCGACTAGGTTGCACCCATGCCCGTCACGCTCGTCACCGGCGCGAGCGGCGGGATCGGCGGGGCCGTCGCCGACCGGCTGGCGCGGGCCGGCCACGACCTCGTCCTCGGCTACCTGCGCTCGCCGGACGGCGCTGAGCGGGTCGCCGAGGCGGCGGCCGGGCACGGCGTACGCGCCGTGTGCGTCCGCGCGGACGTCGCCGACGAGGCGGACGTCGACCGGCTCTTCGCCGCCGCCGCCGACCTCGGCGTGCTCACCGGCGTCGTCGCGAACGCCGGCCTCACCGCCCACATCGCCGACCTCGCGGACACCCCCGTCGACGTCGTCCGCCGCGTGGTCGACGTCAACCTCGTCGGCGTCGTCCTCTGCGTCCGGCGGGCGGCGCAGCTGCTGTCGACGTCCCGGGGCGGGCCGGGCGGCGCGATCGTGACGATCTCGTCATCGTCGACGGCGACCGGGTCCCCGCACGAGTACGTCCACTACGCCGCCGCGAAGGCCGGCGTCGAGGTCCTGACTCTCGGCCTCGCGCGCGAGCTGTCGCGGGACGGGGTCCGGGTCAACTGCGTCGCGCCCGGGCTGGTCGACACCGGCATCCACGCGGACGCCGGTGACCCCTCGCGGCCCGCGCGGATGGCGCCGCAGATCCCGATGGGCCGTGCCGCCGAACCCGGCGAGATCGCCGCGGCCGTCGCCTGGCTGCTCGGCCCCGAGGCGTCCTACGTCACCGGCGCCACGCTGCGCGTCACGGGAGGGCGCTGACATGGCCGAACCCGGGTCGCCCGCCTGGGAGCGGCAGCGGACGTCGTTCGGGGACGAGGCCGCGCTGTACGAGCGGGTGCGGCCCTCCTACCCCGAGGCGGCCGTCGACTGGCTGCTGCCGGCCGGCGCGCGCCGCGTCGTCGACCTCGCGGCGGGCACGGGCAAGCTGACCCGGCTGCTCGTGGAGCGCGGGCTCGACGTCGTCGCCGTCGAGCCGTCCGCCGGGATGCGCGGGGAGTTCGCCCGGGTGCTGCCCGGCGTCCCCGTCCTCGACGGCACGGCCGAGACCCTCCCGCTGACCGACGGCTCCGTCGACGCCGTGCTCGTCGCGCAGGCCTGGCACTGGGTCGACCCCGAGCGCGCCTCCCGCGAGGTGGCGCGCGTGCTCGTGCCCGGCGGCCGCCTCGGTCTGGTCTGGAACGAGCGCGATCCCAGCGCGGCCTGGGTGTCTGAGCTCGAGCGGATCGTCGACGAACCGGGCGTCGGCCGCGGCCCCGCGAGCATGCCGGAACCGGAGGTCCGCGCCCCGTTCGGGTCGCTGGAGACCGGCTGGTTCGGCTGGTCGACGCGCCTGTCGCCCGCCGAGGTCGTCGATCTCGTCGCGTCCCGGAGCTGGGCTATCACGATGGAGCCCGGGAAGCGCGAGGCGATGTTCGCGCAGCTGCGGCACCTGCTCTCCACCCACCCGGACACTGCGGGGCGGGACGAGGTGCTGCTGCCCTACGTCGCCCGCTGCTACCGGACCGCGACGCCGTCCGCCTAGGGTCGGGATCATGAACGCGGAGGAGTACGTGGCGGGGCTGCCCGCCGATCGCGCCCGGGCCTTCACCGCCGCGCTCGACCTCGTGCGCGCCAACCTCCCCGCCGGGTTGGAGGAGCGCCTGGACCGCGGGATGCTCGTGTGGGAGATCCCGCTCGCGGTCCGTCCCCGGACCTACAACGGCAAGCCGCTGATGGTGGCCGCGCTGGCCAACCAGAAGCGCTACGTGAGCCTGTACCTGCAGGGCCTGTACGTGCTGCCGGAGCTCGGTGAGCGGCTCGACCGGCTCGCGCCCCGGCTGCGGCGGGGCAAGAGCTGCATCACCTTCCGCCGCTTCGAGGATCTGCCGGCGGACGCGCTCGCGGAGGTGATCCGTGAGACGACCCCGGAGCGCTACCTGGCCGCCGTCGACGCCGTCGAAGCCCGCCGGCGCCGCTGACCCGCCACCTCAGGGCTCGGGCGGCGAGCCTGCGGTGACCGCGGCGGACGCCACGCAGACCGCGACGATGCCGGCGACCTGCACCGGGCGGAGCCCCTCGCCGAGGACCAGCAGGCCGGCCGCCGCCGCCACGGCCGGTTCGAGGCTCATGAGGATCCCGAACGTCGCCGCGGCCAGCCGCCGGAGCGCGAGGAACTCCAGGGCGTACGGCACCGCCGACGACAGCAGGCCGACCGCCGCGCCGAAGAGCAGGATCCGCGGCTCGAGCAGGTGCGCCCCGCCCTGCGCGATCCCGGGCACCGCGGCGACGACCGCGCCGGCCGCCACGGCGACGGCCAGCCCGGCGAGTCCGGGCGCCGCCGCCCCGAGACGCTGGCTGAGCAGGATGTAGCCGGCCCAGCCCACGCCGGCGAGCAGCGCGAAGCCGACCCCGACGGGGTCCAGCCCGCCGCCGCCCTCCCAGCTCAGGGCGGCGACCCCGACGCCGGCGAGCAGCGCCCAGCCGACGTCCCTGCGCCGCCGCGACGTCGCGACCGCGAGCACGAGCGGACCCAGGAACTCGATCGTCACCGCCGCACCGAGCGGGATCCGGGTGAGCGCCGCGTAGAAGCTGAGGTTCATCCCGGCGAGGACCGCCCCGAAGGCCAGCGCGAGCCCGAGGTGGCCGCGGACGACGTCGGCCCGCGGCCGCGCCACCGCCGCCAGGATCACCGCGCCGACCCCGAGCCGCAGCAGCACGGCGCCCGCGGGACCGACGTCCGGGAAGATCTGCTTCGCGACGGCCGCGCCCAGCTGCACCGAGACGATGCCGCCCAGCACGAGCAGCACCGCCTCCGGCGTCACCCGTCCCCTCATGCCAGCCGGGGGAGGAGCAGGGCGGCGACGTCGAGCGTCCGGTCATGCGGGCGGGCGCCGTCCGACGCCGTCCAGACCGCCGACAGCACGGCCTGGACGAAGCCCCAGCCGACGACCCGCTCGACCGGTGCGCCGAGGCCGTCGGCCAGCTGCTCGACCCGCCGCGGGACGAGAGCGGGCACCGCGCGCCCGGGATCGGGCAGCGGGTTGTAGAGCCAGGCGCCCGCGTCGTAGGCCGCCTCCCCGGCGACGCCGTGCGGGTCGACGGCGAGCCAGTCCTCCCGCTCGGCGCGCAGCACATTGCCGTGGTGCAGGTCGCCGTGCAGCAGGACCGCCGGCCGCCTGTCGGCGAGCAGCTCGCGGGCGACCTCGCGGGCACGCTCGACGAGCGGTCGCGGGACGAACCGGTCGTGGCCGGCGTGCGCGAGGTGCTCGTCGAAGGCGCCGATCCGCTCGGCCAGCGGCAGGACGCCCGGCGGCACCCGCGCCGCGTGCAGCCGCCGGAGCACACCGACGGCGGCCCCCGTCGCAGCCTCGTCGTCGTACCGGACGAGGCGCGCGACCGGCGTCCCCGGCAGCGCGCGCTCGAGGAGCAGCGCCTGCCGGTCGAGGTCCGCGCGGAGCAGGCGGACGGCGCCGCGGCCGGCCCACGCGCCGAGCGCGGCCGCCTCGCGGGCCAGGTGCCCGTCCCGGGTCAGCCCGACCTTCAGGACGACCTCCTCCCCGTCCCGACGGGCGGGCGCCACCCAGTTGAGCGTGAGGTCGAACGGCTCCCCGAGCTCGAGCCCCCACGCGTCCGCCAGCCGCGCCGCCACCGGCGGGACGTTCACGCGAACCCGTGGACGAGGATCGGCGGCAGCGCCCCCTGCCTCAGACCCTCGAGCACGACCAGCTCGTGCGGCACCACCGGCTCGGGGAGCGCGCCGAGCGGGAACCAGCGCAGGTCCGCCGTCTTGTGCAACTCCACCCGCCGCGGCTCCCCGTACCAGCGGCCGCAGCTGAAGAAGAAGTCGGCGCGCTCGTCGAGCGGGTCGCCGGTGTTCCGGGTCCGGTGCATCGCGCACAGCGGCGCCAGGTCGCCCTGCTCGACGACCACGTCCAGCTCCTCGGCGGCCTCCCGGACGGCCGCAGCCAGCACGGACTCGCCCGCCTCGACGTGACCCGCCGCGCCGACCGCCCAGTGCCCGTCCCGGAAGCCGGTGTTCGCGCGCAGCTGCAGCAGCACCTCCGCGCCCGCACCACCCGGCCTGAGCAGCACGACATAGGCCGCCGGGACCACGACGAAGCGGTCGCTCACGGCATCGGGTCCCCGGAGCTGCTCCGGCGCCGGGCGGCGTGCACGATCTGGATCTCCTCCTGCGTCTGGCCCGGCGACGACGCGGCGGGCCCGCGGTTGACGGCGGCGATCCGGGCCGCGTCCACCTTCGGCACGCGGTCCTCGGTGAGCAGCCCGACGTAGGCCGCCGGGACCACGACGAAGCGGTCGCTCACGGCATCGGGTCCCCGGAGCGGCTCCGGCGCCGGGCGGCGTGCACGATCTGGATCTCCTCCTGCGTCTGGCCCGGCGACGACGCGGCG
>DASQJO010000285.1:0-2047 GCA_035630955.1 Kineosporiaceae bacterium | reverse complement strand
GAAGACGACCTCGGCATGCCCGCCGTGGCCGGCGTCGGTGAACCCGAAGACGTTGAGTCCCCGGATAACGCTCACGCCCGGGGTGTCCCGGGGGACGAGGATCATGGACTGCTGCCGGTGTCGGGGCGCGGAGGGATCCGTCTTTCCCATCACGATGAAGATCCGGCAGTTCGGATTCATCGCGCCGGACGACCACCACTTGCGGCCGGTGACGACGTACTCGTCGCCGTCGCGCTCGATGCGGGCCTCGATGTTGGTGGCGTCGGAGCTCGCGACGTCCGGCTCGGTCATGCAGAACGCCGATCGGATCTGCCCCTCGAGCAGCGGCGCCAGCCACCGCTCCTTCTGCTCCGCGGTGCCGAACATCGCCAGCACCTCCATGTTGCCGGTGTCCGGCGCGGAGCAGTTGATCGCCTCCGGCGCGAGGACCGGGCTGCGCCCGCTGATCTCCGCGAGCGGCGCATACTGGAGGTTGGTCAGGCCGGCCCCGTGCTCCCCGGGCAGGAACAGGTTCCACAGTCCGCGGCTGCGCGCCTCCGCCTTGAGCTTCTCCACGATCGGCGGCGTGTCCCAGAACGTCGCCGGGTTCGACTCGAGCTCGCGCGACTGCTCGGCCAGCACCGCCTCGGCGGGGTACACGTGCTCGGTCAGGAACGCCGTCATCGCCGCCTGCAGCTGCGTGGTGCGCGCGTCGAGCGTGAAGTCCACTCCGGCCTCCCCGGGGCGTCGGCCGCCGCGGCGGCGTCCCGGGCCGCAGGTTACCGAACCGTAGGCTCGGCGAGGGAGCCGGTGACCTCGCGGAGCACGGCGAGCAGCGCCTGCCCGTAGGCGTCCTCGGCGGTCGAGGCCCGGAAGGTCGCCCCGCCGGACGGCAGGTGCAGCGTCACCTCGAAGCCGGCGCCCCCGGCCGCCAGGCTCACGAAGAGCCCGCCGAGCAGCTCGCGGAGCTGGTGCTCCGCCGGCATCCACAGCGCCTCCCGCTGGTCGACCGAGTCGAGCGCCCACTCCGTGACGCCGTTGAACCCGATGACCTTGCCGGTGGGGAACTCGTGCACCTCGACGGTCATGTCGGAGAGCACGAAGACCTCCTCGTCCATGCCCCGGTTCGGCAGCACGAACCGGTCGCCGGGCCTCGGGGCCCAGCGCAGCCCGGCGGCGCGCAGGGACAGGGCAAGGTCCAGACCGATCACCCGTCCAGTATCGCCCGCCGGCACCCTTCGTGCGCTCTGCGCACGATGGCGGCGGACGCCGCGGGCGCCGGGGGAGACTGGTGACGTGAGACTCGTCGCCGGTGTGCTCGCCGCCGCAGCGCTCGGCCTGGCGGCGTGCAGCGGCACCGCCACCCCGCCGCCCTCGTCGCAGGCGCCGTCGTCGGAGCCGCCCTCGCAGCAGGCGCCCTCGTCCACGGCCTCGCCGGCGCCGTCCGGCGCCGCCCCGCCGGCGCTCACGGGCTGGACGACGTACCACGGCGACGGCGCGAGGACGGGGTTCGTCGCTCGGACGTCGCCGGTGACGGCGCTCCGGGTGGTCCGGACGACGCCGCTCGACGGTGCCGTGTACGCGCAGCCCGTCGTCGCCCCGGGGCCGGGCGGGCAGGTCACCATCGCCGCCACCGAGAACGACACCGTGTACGGCCTGCGGGACGGCCGCACCGTCTGGCGCACCCGGCTCGGATCGCCGGTCCCCAGGTCCGCGCTGCCGTGCGGCAACATCGACCCGCTCGGCATCACGGGGACGCCGGTGGTCGATGAGGCGGCCGGCGTCGTCTACGTCGCCGCCGAACTGGACGACCCGATCCGGCACGAGCTCGTCGCGCTCGACACCCGCACGGGCGCCGTCCGCTGGCGCCGGTCGGTGGACCCGCCGGGCGCCCAGCCCCGCTACGAGCAGCAGCGGGCCGCGCTGGCGATCGCCGGCGGGCGGGTGTGGGTCGCGCTCGGAGGGCTCTTCGGGGACTGCGGACCGTACCTGGGCAAGGTCGTCGGCGTCCGGACCGACGGCAAGGGCGGGCTCGCGGTGCACCAGGTGCCCACCACGCGGGAGGCAG
>DASQJO010000284.1:0-5937 GCA_035630955.1 Kineosporiaceae bacterium | reverse complement strand
ACCTCCGACGACCGCATGCAGAAGAAGATCCGGAACGCGAGCAAGCAGAAGATCCCGTTCGTGCTCATCGCGGGCGAGGAGGACGCCTCGCGCGGCGCGGTGTCGTTCCGGTTCCGCGACGGGTCGCAGGACAACGGCGTCCCGGTCGACGGCGCCGTCGCCCGGATCGTCGACGCCGTCCGCACCCGCGCCCAGGTCTGACCCACCCACGCGGTGTCGGGAGGCGAGGGCGTGGAGGGGCCGGAGACGGTGCCGTCCTGGCAGCTGGCCGGAGCTCCGGACGGCTTCGACCGGCTCTGGACCCCGTACCGGATGGCGTACATCCAGGGCGAGGAGAAGCCCGCCGACGGCGGCGCCGGTCCGCAGTGCCCGTTCTGCCGGGCGCCCCGGGGCAGCGACGAGGACGGCCTGATCGTCGCCCGCGGACGTCTCGCCTACGTCGTGCTCAACCTGTACCCGTACAACACCGGCCACGTCATGGTCTGCCCCTACCGGCACGTCTCGCTCTACACCGAGCTGACCCCCGACGAGACCACCGAGGTCTCCACGCTCACCCAGACGGCGATGCGCGTGCTCGAGGACGTCTCGGCCTGCCAGGGCTTCAACATCGGCATGAACCAGGGCACGGCGGGCGGCGCAGGCATCGCGGCGCACCTGCACCAGCACGTGGTGCCACGCTGGGGCGGCGACGCGAACTTCCTCCCGATCATCGGCCGAACGAAGGCCCTCCCGGAACTGCTCGGGGACACCCGGCAGCGGCTCGCGGCCGCCTGGCCGCAGGCCTGAGGGGGCCGGACGAGCGGGCGGTCTCCGGCGCGTTCTCACCCCGTCCGGCCGGACGAGAGGGCAGCATGACGGGCGTGGGCGGGGAGGACGAACTGCGGCGCGACCTGGATCTCCTCGTACCGGCGTACGCGCACCCGCTCGCGGACCCGGAGGCGTGGCAGCGGCTGGTCGCCCTCGCGCCGTGGCTGCGCGCCGTCATCGTCAACGTCCACAACGGGCCCGGCGACGGCGAGGACGCCGCGTATCCCGACGTCCTCAAGGCCCTGCAGGAGGCCGGCGTCCGGACCGTCGGCTACGTCGACACCGACTACGGCCGCCGTCCGGTGCCGCAGGTCGTGGCGGACGTCGAGGCGTGGCTGGCCCGGTACGACGTCCGCGGCGTGTTCCTCGACCAGGTCGCCACCGGGCTGGACCTGCTCGACCAGTACGCCGACGTCACGGTCGCGGCGCGCGCCCGGGGCGCCGACTACGTCGTGCTCAACCCCGGCGCGGTCCCGCACCCCGGCTACGTCGACCTGGCCAACATCACGATCACCTTCGAGGGTCCGTGGCGGGACTACCGCAGGCTCGCCGAGCCGGAGTGGGTCCGCGCGCTCCCGACGTCCCGTTTCGCCCATCTCGTCCATGAGGTGCCGGACGCCGAGGCGCTGGCGGCCTCCTTCCGGCGGGCGGGCCGCCATCACGTCCGGACCTTCTACGCCACCACCGGCGGCGGCGACAACCCCTGGGGCGTGATCCCTGCCGAGCTCGTCGAGCTGCTCGGCGCCCGCTCCGGCTGAGACGGCACCGTCACCGTCGGTGACCTCGCGCGGCCTGTCCGAGCGACGGTTCTCCCTCCGATCAGGTGACAGCCCGATGGCAAGGCTGTAACCCAGCGTGCTCGATGTCACGGTGAGACCGCGACGAACACGCACGGCGACCGAAATCGGGCCGCCGGAACAAGGGTGGGGAGACAGTCAATGACCTGGATGCTCACGGGGGGTGCCGGCTACATCGGCGCTCACGTCCTGCGGGCCCTGCACGAGGCGGGCGAGCGCGTCGTCGTCCTCGACGACCTCTCGACGGGCGACCCCGGCCGGCTGCCGGCGGGCGTCCCCCTGATCCTCGCCTCGGTCCTGGACGGGCGGCGGATCACGCAGGCCCTGCGAGAGCACGAGGTCGACGGCGTCATCCACCTGGCCGGCAAGAAGGCGGTGGAGGAGTCCGTGCGCTTCCCGCTGCGCTACTACCACGAGAACGCCGAGGGCGTCCGCACGCTGCTGCAGGCCATGGCCGACGCCGGCACCCGCCGGCTCGTCTTCTCCTCCAGCGCCGCCGTGTACGGCGTCCCGACCACCGCGCTGGTCGGCGAGGACGCGCCCGCCACCCCGCAGAGCCCCTACGGGCGCTCGAAGCTCGTCGGCGAGTGGATGGTCGCGGACGCGGCCCGCTCCCAGGGTGTCGGCGCGGTCAGCCTGCGCTACTTCAACGTCGTCGGCTGCGCGACGCCCGCGCTCGCCGACCGCGCGGGCAGCAACCTGTTCCCCCGCGTGCTCGACGCCCTCCGCGAGGGCCGGCGTCCCACCGTGTTCGGCTCCGACTACCCCACGCCCGACGGCTCCGGCGTGCGCGACTACATCCACGTCGCGGACCTCGCCGAGGCGCACGTCGCCGCGACCCGGATCACGGCCCGGATGGCCGAGCGCGGCGGCCACGAGGTGCTCAACGTCGGGTGCGGCCACGGCTACTCGGTGCTGGAGGTCCTGCGCGCCTTCGCCGAGGTCACCGGCCTCGACACGACGCCGCTGGTGCTGCCCCGGCGTCCCGGTGACGCGGGCAGCGTCGTCGCGGACCCGTCCCGGGCCCAGGCGGTGCTCGGGTGGGCGGCCCGGCACGACCTCGCCGACATGGTGACGAGCGCCTGGGAGGCGGAGCTGGTGATGCGCGCCTCCCTGGCCGCCACCGCCACGAGCGCATGACGGCTGCGCCCTCCGCCCGCGCCCGTCGCATCGCTCTCGTCGCCGAAGGCTGCTACCCCTTCGTGACCGGCGGCGTGAGCACGTGGTGCGACCAGCTCATCCGCGGACTGCCCGATCACGACTTCGAGGTCGTCGCGCTGACGGCCACCCGGATCGCCCGGCCCGCGTTCGTGCTGCCCACGAACGTCACGCGGCTCCGACAGGTCCCGCTGTGGGCCTGGACCGGACGGCAGCGGACGCCGGGGGCCGGCCGGCTCGCCGTCGTCCTCGGCAGCTACCGCTCGGTGCTCGTCGGCATGCTCTCCGGCGACCACGACCTGTTCGCCGCCGGCCTGCGCGGGATCTTCGAGGCCGCGCAGGAGGGCACCCTCGTCGCGGCGATGCAGACCGACGACGCCGTCCGCGTGCTCACCGCCGCCTGGCAGGCGCACGAGCCGCACGCGCCGCTGACCCTGCGCGACGCGCTGGGCGCCACCGAGCTGCTGCAGCGCATGCTGGGTCCGCTCGGTGCTCCGGTGGTCCAAGCGGACGTCCTGCACCCGGTGTCGAACGGGCTGCCGGTGCTGCCCGCGCTGGCGGCGCTCTGGCGGCACGGAACGCCCTACGTCATCTCTGAGCACGGGGTCTACCTGCGCGAGCGCTACCTCGGCGCCCATCAGGTGTCGTACAGCTGGCCGGTGAAGACGCTGCTGCTGGCGTTCTTCCGCGAGCTGTGCCGGCTCGGCTACGACCAGGCGTCCGTCATCGCGCCGGTGAACGTCTACAACCGGCGCTGGGAGGTCCGGCACGGCGCGGACCCGGACCGGATCGCGACTGCGTACAACGGCGTCCGCCCCGAGGACCTGCCGCCGGCGGACGGCGAGCCCGACGTCCCCACCGTGGGCTGGGTGGGCCGCGTCGACCCGCTCAAGGACCTCGAGACGCTCGTCGAGGGGTTCGCCGTCGTCCGCGAGCGGGTGCCGGGCGCCGTGCTGCGGCTCTTCGGCCCGACGCCCGCGGGCAACGAGGACTACGCCGCGACGGTCCGCGCGCGCATCACCGAGCTCGGGCTCGACGACGCCGTGACGTTCGAGGGGCCGGTGCGGCCGGTCAGCTCCGCCTACCACCGGTCGAGCGTGGTCGTGCTCTCGAGCATCTCCGAGGGGCTGCCCTACACGGTCATGGAGGCGATGATGTGCGGCCGGGCGACCGTCTCGACCGGTGTGGGGGGTGTGCCGGAGGTCGCCGGGGACGCCGGGGTCGTCGTCCCGCCGCGCGACCCGAAGGCGCTGGGCCACGCGCTCGCGGACCTGCTGCTCGATGACGCGCGCCGCGCCGACCTCGGCGTCCGTGCCCGGGAGCGGGCGTTGCGGACCTTCCCCCTCGACCTGATGCTCGAGCGTTTCCGCACCACCTACGCCGAGCTCGCCACGCCTAGGGTGGCGGCGCGGACCGCCGTCCGTGCCGCGCTGCCCGCGCCGCTGATGCGTGCCGGGCTGGCGACGACGGCGATGGCGGCGCAGCGGTGAGCGCCCCGACCGCTGTCGACCAGGGCGCGCTGCTGCGCGGGCTCGCCCGGCCCCGCGTCGTCGCGCCCCGGCGGACAACGGAGAACGACGCCGGTGTCGGTTACGACGGGCCGGAACGGCGCAGTGCCGAGCCGCTCGCCGCGCTGGCCCGCGAGCACGACCAGCTCTGCGTCGAGGCCACCGACCCCTGGGAGATCGCGGCGGGCCTCGAGGCGGCCGGTGTCGACGACCGCCGCGCCCGGACCGAGTACGGCCACGCGTCGGTGTTCGACCTCGCCGTCGAGCTGTTCGTCAGCGTGCCGCGGCGTCCGCCGGCCGAACCCGACCCGACCGACCCATGGCACCGCCCGCTGCGCCACCACCTGCTCCGGGGCGTCGTCAACGCCCTCCCCGCGGTGGCGTACCTCGCCGCCCTGCAGGTGCTGGGGCCGCGGGCCGAGCTCGCGCCGCTGCTCGTGCCCGGTGTGCTGGCAGCGGGGGCGGGCCAGGTGCTCTCCGTGCTGGACCACCTGCTGCTCGGCCGCGGCGAGCGCGCGGCGGCGCGCCGGCTCGTCACGTTCACCTTCGGCGGCTGGAGTCTCGCGGCCGCGGCGTGGGTGGCGGCGGCGCCCCTGATCGGCGTCGACCGGGACGTCGCGTTCACCGGCGCGGCCCAGGTGCTCTACGTCCTCGCCGCGACGGCCCTGATCGTCACCGGCAGCGACCTGCTGCTCCTCGCGCTCCTGCTGCCCGTGGTCGGCGTCGGCGGGGCGCTGCTCGGCGTCCACGGCGAGCTCGGCGCGGCGCTGCGCGCCTGGATCCTGCCCGTCGCGGCGGGCACCCTCGTCCTGGCCCTCGCCCTGGCGCTGCGTGCCCACCGGGGCGGCGGCAAGGCCCGCAAGGCCCGGGTGCTCGAGCTGCTGTCACCCGGGGAGGTCGGCCTCGCGCTCGAGTGCGGCGGCTACGGCCTCGCGGCCGCGCTGCTCGTCGCGTTCCCACTGCTCGACGCGCTCGCAGGGCGGCCCGCCCCCGCGCTGCTGCCGGTGGCGATGGCGCCGCTGCTCGTCACCTCCGGGGTGGCGGAGCGCCTGGTCCACGGTCTGCGCGGCGGCGGCCTACGCGCCCTGCACGCGACGACGGTGACGACCGACTTCGCAGAGCGGGCGCGGCGGTCGCTGCACCGCGCGCTCGGGGTGCAGGCCACGGTCGGCGGGCTGGCGGGCGCCGCCGCCGTCGGCGGGGCCGCGGTCGTCGTCCCGCGGCTGGTCGACCCCCGGTTGGCGCTGCTCACGGAGGCCTGCGCGGTGCTGGCGGTCGTCCTGCTCCTCACCGCGCTCATGGTGTCGCTGGGGCAGCAGCGCGAGGCCGGCCTGCTGCTCGGCCTCGCCGTCGTGTGGGACGAGGCCTTGCGGCCGCTGCTGGCGCCGACGGAGCTGCCGCTGCTCGAGATGGCGCACGTGCTCGTCGTGGGGGGCACGCTCGTCGCGACACTGGCGGTCGTTCGGCGCCGCTACGAGTCCCCGTCCGCCCACCGCTAGCAGCGACAGGGGGAGGGGTCAGGACGAGCTCTCGGCCAGCATCTTCTCCACGTGGTGCTGGGGCATCGGGGCGTGCCGGACGTACTTGCGGGTGAACGTGCCGGTGCCGTGGGCGAGGCTCCGTAGGTCGACCGCGTAGCGGGTGAGCTCGACGGCGGGCACCTCGGC
>DASQJO010000283.1:0-2028 GCA_035630955.1 Kineosporiaceae bacterium | reverse complement strand
GGGGACGCCGCCGCCCGGCGCCGGTTGTGGGCGCGGTCCGGCGTCCTCACGGACCTCGTCTCGACGACCTGCGCCGCGGTCGGGGTCGCGCCCGCCTCGAACGAGCCGGCGGCCGATGACGCCGGCGAGCAGGGCGGCAGCTGGCAGCGGGCGGCGCGGGAGGGCGTGCCCGTCCACGTGACCGCGCGCGACCTGCGCCGCCATCCGGACGCCTGGATGGCCGCCGTGGACGCCTGGCCGGCCGTGCTCGTCGTCGCGAGTCCGCTGCTCCTGGACGCCGTCGCGGACCGGTTCGCCGGGCGCGTGGCCGCCGTCTGCACGGACGGGGCACCAGGGCCGGTCGCGCTCGACCTGCTCGCCCGGCTGCGCGCGGCCGGCGCGACGCTGCGCTTCCTGGCGGACTTCGACCAGGCCGGCATCGCCGTGGGGGCGCAGCTGGCGCAGCGGCTCGGGGCCGCGCCCTGGCGCATGTCCGCGGAGGTCTACCGGCGGTCCGCACGCTCCGACCTGCCGCCGCTCGGCGGACGCCTCGACGAGGTGCCGTGGGCGCCCGGGCTGGCGGCGGCGATGGCCCAGGCCGGCCGCTCGGTCCCGGTCGAGCAGCTGATCGACGAGGTGCTGGCGGACCTCGAGGCCGAGCTGGCGACGCCGTCCGGCACGCAGGCCCGAGCGGAGGGACACTGATACGTCAGGTCGTCCCGGCCACGGGGAGCCGGGTCGAGGGGAGCACGTCGAGAGGCCGACGGTGGCACGGACGGGCGACGAGCCGATCCACGCCCGCAGCGCGCTCGGGCTGCGCCTGGCACTGACGCTGGCCGGGTTCGTCTGCTGGGCCGTCGCTGCCGCGATCATGCTGGGCGCGGGCGAGCGGGTGCTCGGCGCGGTCTTCGGTCTCATCGCGGTGCTGGCCGCTGTGAACGCCGCGTTCGTCGTCCACCGCATCAGGCAGGGCCCGCACTGGCAGCCGACGCGGACGACGCCGCCGTACCGGCCCGTGGAGGACGACCGGCCCCGGCAGCCGCGGCCCCCGCGGGAGCCGGTGAGCGAGCGGACCCGGGCGCGGCGCTACCTGCTCGTCATGGGCACCTGCGTGACGCTCCTCGTGCTCGCCTGGGGTCTCGTGCGACTGTGGTCCGTTCCGCTGGCGGTCGGCATGTCCCTGGTGGCGATGGTGCTCCCGCCGATCGCGGCGGTGATCGCGAACGCGGGCTGGGACCGCGGCCCGGGGCCGGACGCGGGGCGCCGTTAGGATGACGCGGTGATCGGCGTCATCAACTACCAGACGGGCAATGCGCAGAGCGTCCTCTTCGCGCTGCACCATCTGGGCCTCGAGGCGCGCCTCGTCGCGACCCCCGAGGAGGCCGCCGAGGTCGATCGCTTCATCCTCCCCGGCGTCGGCGCCGCCGACGTCACGATGGCGTCGCTGCGGGAACGCGGCTGGGTCGAGCACCTGGACCGCCGGGTCCGGGGCGAGGGGGTGCCGTTCCTCGGCGTCTGCGTCGGGCTCCAGGTCCTCTTCGAGCACAGCGTCGAGGGCGACGTCCCGTGCCTGGGGTGGCTGCCCGGCGCCGTCGTCCGGTTCGAGGGCGAGGGCCTGCGGGTGCCGCACATGGGCTGGAACGCCGTGCGCCCACGCTCGGCGCACCCGTTCGCCCGCGCGCTGCCCGACGCCGCGAACTTCTACTTCGTGAACTCCTTCCACGCCGTACCGGCGCAGGAGGCGGACGTGGCCGGCGTCACCGACTACGGCGTGGACTTCGCGTCCGTCGTGGCCCGCGGCAACGTGATGGCGACCCAGTTCCACATCGAGAAGAGCGGTCCCGTGGGTCTCGGCCTGCTGGGCGCCTTCGCCCAGCTGCAGCCGAGGGAACTGGAGCAGGTGCCCGCGTGCTGACCACCCGCGTCATCGCCTGCTTCGACGTCAAGGGCGGCCGGGTCACGAAGGCGCGCCGATTCCAGGACAACGTGGACGTCGGGGATGCCGCCGAGGTGGCCCGGCGCATGTACGCCGAGGGCGTGGACGAGGTC
>DASQJO010000282.1:0-4244 GCA_035630955.1 Kineosporiaceae bacterium | reverse complement strand
ACTCCTCGCTCGGGGAGATCGTCGGTCGGCTGACGTCGGACTTCTCCCAGCTCATGCGGGCGGAGATCGCGCTGGCCAAGGCCGAGGCCAAGGAAGAGGCCAAGGAGGCCGGCAAGGGTGTCGGCATGCTCGCCGGCGCCGGCTACGCCGCACACCTCCTGACGCTGTTCCTGTCGCTGGCGCTGATGTTCCTGCTGGACGTCTGGATGCCGATCGGCTGGGCCGCGCTCATCGTCGGTGTCCTCTGGGGCATCGTCGCGTTCGTGCTCCAGTCCAGTGGCCGCAAGAACCTCAAGCGGGCCACGCCCCCGATGCCCGAGACCGTTGAGACCCTGAAGGAGGACGCCCAATGGGCGAAGAGACCGCGCGGCTGAGGGCGGAGATCGATCAGACCCGCGAGAACCTGACCCGCGACGTCGACCTGCTGGCGGAGAAGACGAGCCCGTCCAAGATCGTTGAGCGCCGGGTCGAGCGCACCAAGCGCGGGATCACCGGACTCAAGGACAAGGTGATGGGCTCTCTTCCCGGCTCCGACGACGACGACGAGCGTTACGGCTACGACTACTACGGCTCCGAGTCGAGCGGCAGCTCGGTCGGCTCGAAGCTGGGCGACGTCCGCGACAGCACGGGCTCCGCGGTCTCCACGGCCAAGGACTCGGTGACGGGTGCGGCGTCGTCCGCGGTCGGCACCGTCCAGGACACGGTGACCGGTGCGGCCTCGTCCGTGGGCGACGCGGCCACCGGTGCCGTCGGCACCGTCCGCGAGCAGGCCGAGGGCAACCCCCTCGCGGCCGGCCTCGTGGCCTTCGGCGTCGGCTGGCTCGTGTCGTCGCTGCTCCCGGCCAGCCAGGCCGAGCAGCGCGCCGCGCAGCGGGCCGTCGAGACCGCCAAGGAGCAGGGCCAGCCCGTCATCGAGCAGGCCAAGCAGGCGGCTCAGGAGGTCGGCCAGAACCTGCAGGGCAGCGCGCAGGACGCGGTGCAGCAGGTGAAGGACAAGGCGCAGGACGCCACGCAGACCGTCAAGGACGAGGCTCAGGGCGCGGCCCAGGACGTCAAGGAGAGCGCCACCGGCGCCGCCCAGGACGTCAAGGACACCACGCAGCAGCACGTCGGCGAGGTCCGCAGCGGGTCCGGCTCCGACACCGGCTCCGAGACCGGCTACGACACCGGCACGACGCCGACCAGCACCACGAGCACGACAAGCACGACCAGCACGTACTGACGCACCACGCTCCACGACGCGCCCCGGTCCCGTCGGACCGGGGCGCGTCGCCGTCCCGCCCCCTTCTGGGTAGCGGTGATCATGCAACCGTCGTGTGCACCTTCCGTCCGAGGGTCCTCGTGCCGAAGTGGAGCTACCTCGGGGGCCCGGGGCGGCGACCAGCCGGGCCGCCCGACGCCGGAGCGCCGACCGCAGGCGACCGACCGCGAACAGAGGTAGCGACCGAGGACGATCAGTCCTTGACCTGCCGCCGGTGACAAGGGAACGTCGAGGGGTGACCGGAACCCTCACGTGCCCCCGCTGCGGGCGGGAGGTGCGGCCGCCCGGCCTGTGGTCGGACACCTGGACCTGCCCGGTGCACGCCGCCGTCGCGCCGCTGCACCCGGCCATGGTCGGGTCCGACGACGCCTTGCGTCAGCTCGGGCTGCGGTCGCAGGTCCCGATCTGGCTGCCCTGGCCGCTGCCGCTGGGATGGCTCGTCTCCGGCATCCGGTACGCGGGCGACGAGCACACCGGTCCCATCGCCACCGTGCTCGCGTGCTCGGGCCCGAACCCGCTCACGGTGGACGTCGACGAGCTGTCCGCCGACCTGCTGCTCGTGGCCGAGCAACCCGGCGTCGGCCTCGGTGCGCGGCTCGCGGGCATCGAGGCGCTCGACCCCGGCGGCCGCATCATCGGCGGGTCGCCCGGCCTCAAGCTCGTCGCCGCCGGCCACGACACGCCGCTGTGGGCGGTGGACGTGGACGGCGTCTCGGCCTTCGTCGGCGAGGCCGCCGGCGTCTGGCTCTGGGCCATCACGTGGCCCAGCACGGCGGCGGCGGTGCTGCTCGAGCAGTTCGAGCTCCGCGACGCCTGCGACCCGGACAACCTCTTCGACCTGCCCTACGGCGCGCTGTCACCCCGCCTGGACTGAACCCTGGTGAGTCGCACCTCGCCTCTAAGGTGACCAGCGTGCGGATCGACCTCCACGTGCACTCCACGGCCTCCGACGGCACCTCGCCGCCGGGGGTCGTGCTCGCGGAGGCCGCGCAGGCAGGCCTCGACGTCGTGGCACTCACCGACCACGACACGACCGCGGGGTGGGCTGAGGCGGCGGCCGCCGTCCCGCGCACGGGCGTCACGCTCGTTCCGGGTGCCGAGATCTCCACGCAGGCGGACGGCATCAGCATCCACCTGCTCGCCTACCTGCAGGACCCCGCCGACCCCGCCCTCGCGGCCGAGACCGAGCGCACCCGCACGGACCGCCTGAGCCGTGCACGCCGCATGGTCGACCTCATCGCCCGCGATCATCCGCTGACCTGGGACGAGGTGCAGGCCCAGGTCGAGCCGGGCGCGACGGTGGGCCGTCCGCACATCGCCGACGCGATGGTCGCCGCGGGCCTGGTCAGGGACCGCGACGAGGCCTTCGCGACGGTGCTGAACAACCGGTCGCCGTACTACGTCCGGCACTACGCCCCGGACGTCGTCCGCGCCGTCCGGCTCGTCCGGGGCGCGGGTGGCGTACCGGTCATGGCGCATCCGCTCGCCGGCCGCCGCGGGCGTACCGTCTCCGACGACGTCATCGCCGACATGGCGGCCGCCGGTCTCGCGGGCCTCGAGGTGGCGCACCGCGACCACGAGCCCGAGGAGCGCGAGCACCTGCGCGGGCTCGCCCGCGAGCTCGACCTGTTCACGACGGGGTCGAGCGACTACCACGGCACCGGCAAGCTCAACCGCATCGGCGAGAACGTCACGGACCCCGAGGTGCTGGAGCAGATCGAGGCCCAGGGCAGGGGGACGCCGGTGGTCCGGCCGTGACCTCGGTGGTCAACGGGCGGCTCTTCGTCGAGTCGTTCGTCACCCTTTTCGTGATCATGGATCCACTCGGCACGCTGCCGGTGTTCCTCGCGCTGACCGCGACGGCGGGGCGGCGGGAGCGGATCCGGGCCGCGCGGCAGGCCGTCGCCGTCGCGCTGCTCGTGATCGTGGTGTTCGCCGTCTTCGGTCAGGGCATCCTGAACTACCTACACGTCACGCTGCCTGCACTGCAGGGCGCCGGCGGCCTGCTGCTCCTGCTCATCGCGCTCCAGCTGCTCAACGACCAGACGGACACCGAGCCCGTCCGCACCGAGGGTGTGAACATCGCCTTCGTGCCGCTCGGGACGCCGCTGCTCGCCGGGCCCGGGGCCATCGCCGCGGTCATCGTCTTCGTGAACCGGGTGCACGGCGTCCCGGACGCCCTCGGGCTGGCGCTCGGCGTCGTCGGCATCCACCTCGTCCTCTACCTCACGATGCGGTTCGGCACCGTCTTCCTCCGGCTGCTCGGCCGCAGCGGCGTCAGCCTGGTGACGCGCATCTCCGGCCTGCTGCTCTCGGCGATCGCGGTGCAGCTGATCGCGGACTCCGTGCGCGCCTTCGTCGAGGGCGCGGCATGAGCGCGGCACCCGTCCAGGGCGTGCTCGACGGCATGCCGCGACGGCTCTACCCCTGCACACCCACCCGGCTGCTCACCTGGCTGGACTGCCCGCGCCGCTACCGCTTCACGTACCTGGACCGCCCGGCCCCGCCCAAGGGCCCGCCCTGGGCGCACACCAGCCTGGGGACGTCGGTGCACACGGCCCTCGCGTCCTGGTGGCGGTTGCCGGCCTGGCAGCGGACGCCGGAGCGCGGCGCGCAGCTCGTCCGGGCCGGCTGGGTCCGCGAGGGGTACCGCGACGACGCGCAGTCCGAGGCGGTGCAGGCGCGGGCCGCGCGATGGGTGCGCGACTACCTGGACGAGGTCGACCCCGCCGTCGAACCCGTCGGCGTCGAGCGAACGGTCTCCGCGCCGACGGGCGCCCTCGTGCTGTCCGGACGCGTGGACCGGATCGACGAGCGCCCCGACGGCAGCGTCGTCGTCGTCGACTACAAGACGGGCCGGCGTCCCCCCGCCGACGACGACGCGCGCAGCAGCCTCGCCCTGGCCGTCTACGCGGTCGCCGCGGCCCGGACGCTGCGCCGGCCGTGCGCCGTCGTCGAGCTGCACCACCTCCCGACCGGAACG
>DASQJO010000281.1:0-3210 GCA_035630955.1 Kineosporiaceae bacterium | reverse complement strand
CCGCGCTCTGCCGCATCGTCAGCGGGAGCGGACCTCCGGGCAGGCGGGACGGTCGTCCGGGGGCCGCCGGCGGCGGCAACGTGGCGTCGGACACCTGCGAACGCTAACCCGGGCCACGCCCCGCGGCATGGTCAGGCAGGCTGGGAGAGCCCTCCGGTGACGCGGCCGACGTAGGCCTGCACGGCGGTCGTCAGCTGCTCGGATGGCTCGACGAACTGCAGGCCCACGTCGCCCGGCTCCGGGGTCTCCGTGTGCCGCACGACCGTGGCTCGAACCGTCCTCGGGACACCGGCGAGCTCGAAGGTCACGTCGACGAGGTCCCCGACGTTCAGGCCCGGATCCGCTCCGATGCAGCGGATCCCGCCCAGGCCGACGTCCCGCAGCTCGGCCGCGAACGTCCGGCCGCCGCGCCTGACCTCGACCGGGCCACGAGCGGGCACCCGCTGGGAGTGCCGGCGCTCGAGCCGCGCGGTCAGGTCGCCGAGCTCCCGCACCCGGGTGATGGCGTCGGTGACGCAGCGGTCGAGCTCCTCGACCATGCGGTGCTGCTCGGTGGCGACGCCGCCGAGGACCGCGGTCGCCTCGTCGACGCCCTTGATCCCGTTGGTCATGCTCACGATCGTGGTGGACATCGCCGCGGCGTCGCGCTCGAGGGACGCGATCGTGCTGGCGATCTCCTCCGTCGAGCGGGCCGTCGTCATGGCGAGGTTCTTCACCTCGTCGGCCACGACGCTGAAGCCGCGGCCGGCCTCGCCAGCACGGGCCGCCTCGATCGTCGCGTTGAGCGCGAGCAGCTTGGTCTGGTCGGCGACGCCGCCGATGAGCTGGGCCATCGTCGCCACCCGCTGCAGGCTCGCGCCGAGCTCGCTGACGACCCGCTCGGCCTCCTGCGCCTGCTGGACGACCGCGCGGGTGACCGTGTCGGCCTCGCCGACGCGCTCGTCGATGGTCCCCGCGGCGCGGCGCACCGCCTCGACCTGCCCGACCACCTCCTGCAACTCGGCGACCACGGCCGTCGCCGTCTCGTCGATGACCCCCTGCGCGCGGTTCCGGACGCCGTCGGCGGCCTGCCGCTGCGCGACGGCGGCGACGCGGACCTGCTCCTCGCGGTCGCGCTGGGAGCGCTCGAGGTCGGCAGTCTGCCGCGCCAGCTGGTCGCGGGCCTGGGCCAGGGCCCGGCCGATGTCGCCGAGCTCGTCCTGCCCGTCGGGCAGGTCGTGCTCCGCGTGGCTGCCCTCCGCGATCGCGGTGACCCCGGCCAGGGTCAGCCGGACGTCGCGGCGGGTGCGCCACAGCACCGAGGCGGCGATCCAGATGCCGGCCAGCAGCGCGACGACGGTGACGACGAGCGTGACGTTCCGCTGGTCCTGCAGGTGGTCGGCGCGGGCGGTGAGCAGCGCGTCGAGCACGTCGGCGTCCGGCCCGACGGCGGCCAGGGCCGCGGCCGCGAGCGCCGACGGGTCGGCGGCGGCCGGCCGGTCGAGGGTGGAGGTGAGCCGGTCCGCGAGGGCGGACGCGGCCGCCGTGACGGCCGCCGCGGGCTTGAGCCGGGCGGTCAGGCCGGGGAGGACCGTGTGCGCGCCGGCGGTGGCGACGTCGTCGTGCACGGCGGCGCCCGCGCCCGCGACGGTCCCGGCCTGCACGGCCTGCGACGCGACCCGCTCGACGCGGGGGGCCGCGGCGTTGGGCGCGGCGGCCTGGGCGGCGGCGAACAGGACCTTGGGGACCTGCACGATCTGCAGGTCCATCACGTAGAACGAGTCGAGATCGGGGTCGAGGATCAGGTTGGACGCGTTGCCGATCTGGGTGACGACGTCGACCAGGGCGGACGCCGTCGCCGCGCGGCCGGCCGGGGTGCCGGCGTCCGGAGCACCGGCGGCCTTCTGCACCGCCGCCAGCTTCTCGCCCAGGCCGAGTTCGGGGTGCGCCGCCGCGGCAGCGCGCAGCTGCGAGAGGTCCACCCGCGCGCCGTCCCGCTGGCCGACGGTCGTCGCCAGCGCCGCGAGGGCGGGCCGCAGCACCTGGACGCCGCCGCGCTCGGCCTGCGTGAACGCCACCTGGCCGCCGATGACCGTCACGAACGACCAGGTCGCGTAGAGCGCCGGCACGAGGAGGACCGCGATGAGCGCCGCGAGCCGGGCGCTCGTGCGGAGGCGGCCGGTCAGCGCCAGGGCCGGCCGGAGGACCGCCGGTGCTCCCCCGGCTCGGGCAATCGTCATGCAGGGGGTGTCGGCAGACTCCGGACCCGAGTCAAGTCGCGATCAGGTCACAAGGGCCGCTGCGCGGTCGGGCACCTGCCGGAAGAGCTCGCGCGGCGGGCGCTCGTAGCCCGTGGCCGGCGGCCGGGGCGGCAGCCGGAGGGGCTCGGCGCGCAGGTGCTCGTACGGCACCGAGGAGAGCAGGTGGGCGATCATGTTGATCCGGGCGGAGCGCTTGTCGTCGGCCTCGACGACCCACCACGGCGACTCGTCGATGTCGGTGTGGACGAACATCTCGTCCTTCGCCCGCGAGAACTCCACCCACCGGTCGCGGGCCTGCAGGTCGTTCTCCGAGAACTTCCAGGCGGTGAGCGGGTCCTCGAGCCGCTGCCGGAAGCGGCGCTCCTGCTCCTCGTCGCTGACGGAGAACCAGTACTTCCGCAGCAGGATCCCGTCCTCGACCAGCATCCGCTCGAAGACCGGGCACTGGTGGAGAAAGCGCCGGTACTCCGCCGGCGTGCAGTAGGCCATCACCCGCTCGACGCCGGCCCGGTTGTACCAGGACCGGTCGAACAGGACGATCTCCCCCGCGGCGGGCAGCTCCTCGACGTAGCGCTGGAAGTACCACTGCGTCCGCTGCCGCTCGGTCGGGGTGGGCAGCGCGGCGATCCGGGCGACGCGCGGGTTCAGGTACTCCGTCACGCGCTTGATCGTGCCGCCCTTGCCCGCCGCGTCCCGGCCCTCGAAGATCAGCACCAGCTTCTGCCCGGTCTCCTTGATCCAGGTCTGCAGCTTGAGCAGCTCGATCTGGAGAGCCCGCTTGACCTCGTCGTACTCGCTGCGGCTCATCCGCTCGGCGTAGGGATAACCCTCCCGCCACGTCTCCACCCGCTCGCCGCTGGGAGCGAAGAGCTCCCGGTCATCGTCCCAGTCCTCGTCGGAGCTCTCGTCGGGAAGATCGTTGAGCCGCCATCGACTCAGATCGACGACGCCGTCCGGTCGGGTGGGATCT
>DASQJO010000280.1:0-3746 GCA_035630955.1 Kineosporiaceae bacterium | reverse complement strand
GTGCCGACGTACGAGGGGTCCCCGAGGAACACCGCGACGGCCCGGGGATGCTCGTTCAGCGCCCTCCGCACCGTCGCCGCCGGAACCCCCACCGGGAGCCCCGTGGTTGCATCCAGCTCCGGGCGCACCCAGACCGGCCGCAGGCCGGCGAGGACGAGGCCGAGCAGCAGTGACCGGTGCAGCGTTCGCCCGACCACCACCTCGTCGCCGGGGGCGCCGACGGCGAGCGCCAGGGCCTGGTTCCCGTGTGTGGAGCCGCCGACGGAGAACCGGCACCAGTCCGCGCCCCAGAACGCGGCGGCGCGGCGCTCGGCCTCGACGAGCACGCCGCCGGTCTGCTTCATCGTGTCGAGCCCGGCGTAGAGCGGGACGTCGCCGGACACGACGTCGCCGACGAGGTCGGTGCGCTGCTTGTGGCCGGGGATCGTGAAGGGCCGGACGTCGCCCCGCGCCGCGACATCTCGGAAGGCCAGCCACGCGTCGAGCAGCGGCGCGTCCGCGCGCAGGTCGTCGGTCACGCCGCGACGGCCACGGCGTCCGGCGCGTGCCGCGCGACGATCGCCGCGGCGTCCACGCCGGTCGGCAGGGTGCCGAGCGTGGCTGCGGCGCCGGGTTCGGGGGTGAGCCGGGAGGCGCAGAACGCGCCGGCCACCGCGGCGGGGGCGTGCCGGACGAGCAGCGAGGCCTGCAGCGCGAGCGCCGCCCGGGCGGCCAGCCCGCGGGCGCCGAACGCCGCGTCGTCGGGGGACGCCGTGAGCGCTGCGCGGACGTCCGCCGTGAGCCGCGCCGCAAAGGCGTCGAGCCGGGCGTCCCCGCCCCGCGCGAGCGCGATCTCCGCGAGCAGCGAGTCGACCGTGCCGGGGGAGCGCTGCAGGGCCCGCAGCACGTCGAGCGCGTTGACGTTGCCCGAGCCCTCCCACACCGAGTTGACCGGCGCCTCCCGGTAGAGCCGCGGCAGGATCGACTCCTCGACGTACCCGTTGCCGCCGAGGCACTCCAGCGCCTCCGCGAGCACGCCGGGCCCGCGCTTGCAGACCAGGTACTTGCCGAGCGCCGTGCCGATCCGCACGAGCTCGGTCTCGCCGCGCTCGATCCCGCCGGCCAGGCGCAGGCCGAGCGTGGTGGCGGCCTCCGACTCCAGCGCGAGGTCGGCGAGCACGTTGCGCATGAGCGGCTGGTCGGCGAGCAGGCGGCCGAACGCGGTCCGGTGTCGCGCGTGATGGATCGCCTGCGCCGTGCCCTGCCGGAGCAGCGCGGCCGTCCCGAGGACGCAGTCGAGCCGGGTGAGCGCGACCATGCGCGCGATCGTGGCGACGCCGCGCCCTTCGTCGCCGACCCGCTCCGCGTGGGCGGCGTCCAGCTCGATCTCCGCGGACGCGTTGGACCGGTTGCCGAGCTTGTCCTTGAGCCGCTGCAGCCGGATCGCGTTCCGCTCGCCGCCGGGCAGCACCCGGGGCAGGAGGAAGCACGTGAGCCCGCCGGGCGCCTGCGCGAGCACCAGGAAGGCGTCGGACATCGGCGCGGAGCAGAACCACTTGTGCCCGGTCAGCCGGTAGCCGTCGCCGTCGGGGATCGCGGTGGTGGTGTTCGCGCGGACGTCGGAGCCGCCCTGCTTCTCCGTCATCGCCATCCCGACCAGCGCGCCCGCCTTGGCCGCGACCGGCCGCAGCCCCGGGTCGTAGACGCGGGCCGTGACGGCGGGCACCCAGGCCGCCGCGAGATCGGGCCGCTCGCGCAGTACTGGAACCGACGCGTACGTCATGGACGCCGGGCAGCCGACCCCGGCGTCGACCTGGCTCCAGACGACGAAGCCGGCGGCACGCGCGACGTGCGACCCGGCGTTCCAGGGTGCCGCGGCCAGCCCCGACGTCACGGCGACCTCGAGCAGGCGGTGGTAGGCGGGGTGGAACGCCACCTCGTCGATCCGGTTCCCGAATCGGTCGTGCGTGCGCAGCTCCGGGGAGTGCCGGTCGGCATCCGCGCCCCACGCGACCGCCTCGGCGCTGCCGGCGAGGTGGCCGAGCGCGTGCAGCGCGTCCTCGTGATCGGTGCCGCCCTCACGGGCCACGGCCTCGCGCAGGACGGCGTCCGCGCCGTAGACGTCGTAGCCCTCCAGCGGCGGGGGCTGGTTGCGGACGTCGTGGGTCTGTCCGGGTCCCGAGGGCATGGCTGATCGTAGGTCGCCGACCTACCCTGACGGCATGAGCCTGACGAGCACGGACGCACGCACCGTGGTTCCCGCTCTGGCCGACGGGCTGCCGCCCGAGGCCCTCGTCACCGACCCCGACCTGCTCGAGTCGTACCGCTACGACCGCGCCCAGTTCTGCCCCGCGGGGGTGCCCGCCGCGGTCGTGCTCGCCCGTGAGACCGCGCACGTGCAGCACGCGCTGCGGGTGGCGTCGGCGCTCCGCGTCCCCGTCGTCCCGCAGGGCGCCCGCAGCGGTCTCTCCGGTGCGGCCAACGCGATCGACGGCTGCGTCGTCGTGAGCACGGAGAAGATGCGGAGCATCGTCGAGATCGACGTCCCGAACCGTTTCGTGGTCACCCAGCCGGGCATCTTCAACGCCGACCTGTCGCGCGCGGTCGCGGAGCACGGGCTGTTCTACCCGCCGGATCCGAGCAGCTGGGAGTTCTGCTCGATCGGCGGCAACCTGTCGACCAACTCCGGCGGGCTGTGCTGCGTCAAGTACGGCGTCACCACCGACTACGTGCTCGGCCTGGAGGTCGTGCTCGCGTCCGGCGAGGTGCTGCGCACCGGGCGGCGAACGGTCAAGGGCGTCGCCGGCTACGACCTCACCCGGCTGTTCGTCGGCAGCGAGGGGACGCTCGGGATCATCACCGAGGCCACGCTCGCCCTGCGCCCTGCCGCGGCGAGGCCGCGCACCGGCGCGGCCCTGTTCGCCACCGCGCGGGACGCCGGGGCCGCGGTCGCGGCCGTCGTCGCCTCCGGCGCCGTCCCGAGCCTGCTCGAGATCATGGACCGGACGTCGCTGCGGGCCAGCAGCGCCTACCTGCGGGCGGACCTCCCGCAGGACGCCGGCGCCATGCTCATCTGGCAGTCGGACGCCGGGGGCGAGGCCGCGGTCGACGAGGTCGCGGCGATCGGCCGGGTCGCGCAGGCGTGCGGCGCCACCGACGTCCTCGAGGCCGACGACCCCGCCGAGGCGGACCTCCTGCTCGCGGCCCGGCGCTCCGTGCTGAGCGCGCTCGAGACGCTCGGGACGACGCTCATCGACGACGTCGCGGTGCCGCGCACCCGGCTGGCGGACCTCGTCGAGGCCGTCGACGCGATCGCCGAGCGGCACGGCCTCGTCATCGGCGTCGTCGGGCACGCCGGCGACGGCAACATGCACCCGACGGTGGTCTTCGACCCCGCGGACCCGACAGCGACGGAGCACGCCCGCCTCGCCTTCGGCGAGATCATGGACGCCGGGCTTGCGCTCGGTGGCACGATCACGGGCGAGCACGGTGTCGGCGTCCTCAAGCGGGAGTGGCTCGCGCGGGAGGCCGGGCCGGTCTCGATGGAGGTCCACCGCGCCGTGAAGGCCGCCCTCGACCCGCTCGGCATCCTCAACCCCGGCAAGGTCTTCGACCTCGCGTGATCCTCCGTCCGAATGCGGATCCTCCGGTCGTCTGCGAGTAGGTTACTCTCCGAGTACGATCAGACACGGAATGGTAGGGTGAGCTAGCGCGACGAGAGGACGCTGTGCACGTGGACGGTCTCGGGGTGGACACCGGAGCGGGTC
>DASQJO010000279.1:0-6153 GCA_035630955.1 Kineosporiaceae bacterium | reverse complement strand
CCGCCTCCTCCTGCTCGCCGACACCCACGTGCCGAGGCGTGCCCGCGATCTGCCCGCCGAGGTGTGGGCGGAGGTGGACCGCGCGGACGTCGTCGTCCACGCCGGGGACTGGGTGGAGCCGCAGTTGCTGGATGCGCTCCTGGAGCGCCTGGAGCGAGCCGGCGGCGATCCGCGGGCGAGCCGCCGGCGGGAGCAGCCCGGCCGGCTCCTCGGCGTCCACGGCAACAACGACGGCGCGGAGCTGCGCCGACGCCTGCCCGAGGTGGCACGGGCGCGGCTCGAGGGCCTGGAGCTCGCCGTCGTCCACGAGACGGGCGACGCCCGCGGCCGCGAGCTGCGGTGCGACGCCGACCCCCGCTTCGCCGGCGCCGACCTCCTGGTCTTCGGCCACAGCCACATCCCGTGGGACACCACGACGCCGCGAGGGCTGCGGCTGCTCAACCCCGGCTCCCCGACCGACCGCCGCCGCCAACCCGCCTGCACCTACATGACGGCGGTCGTCGAGGGCGCGCGGCTGGAGGAGGTCCGGACGCGCCGACTGCCGGCGCCCCCCGCGAGGGGGACGCCGGCAGCCGGGATGGGCGGGCGGCCGGCTCCGGGAGGACGCGGAGCCGGTCGCCCGCCCGGCTAGCGGGCCGCCGTCGGCCGGGACGGCCCGGAGGCCGCCCCCGCGCCGAGGGCGTTCACGGCCTGGACCGTGAACCGGTAGACACCGGCCGCGAGGCGGAGCTCGGCGGCGCGGGCCTTGCCGGACCTGATCGTCACGACGATCCGGGCGAGCACGCGGCCGCGGGCCGAGTACTTGACCGCCGTGATCCGGTACGCCGTGACCTTCGAGCCGCCGTCGGTGCTCGGCGCCTTCCAGGTCAGCAGCGCCGTGCTCCGGCCACCGGCCTTGCCGGCCTTCGTGCCCGTGACGCTCGCCCTGCCGGGGACGGTCGCCGGGGTGACGACCGCCGACCGGGCGGAGGCGAGGCCGGTCCCGGTGGCGTTGACCGCCCGGACGTCGACCGTGTATCCGGTGCCGTTCCGCAGGCCCTTGACCGTGGTGGCCAGGAGCTTCGCGGGGACCGTCACCGTGGCCGCGGCCTTGCCGGCCTTGCCCACGTAGGCGGTCACGACGTACCGCGTGATCGCGCTGCCGCCGTCCGCGGCCGCCGCCCACCGGACGGCGAGGGACGCCGCGCCGCGCTTGACCGTGACGCCGGCGACCTTGGCCGGGACGGTGGACGGGGTGACGAGCGCGGAGCGGGCCGACGCAGCGCCCGTGCCGGCGGCGTTCACCGCGGCGACCTCGACCGTGTAGCCGGTGCCGTTGACGAGCCCGGTCACCGCGGCGGAGGTGCCCGTGGCGGTGGCCGTCGTGACGACGGTGCTGCCGGTGCCGGCGTAGACGGTGACCACGTAGCCGGTGACGGGCGAGCCGCCGTCCTGCGCCGGGGCCGTCCAGGCCAGGTCGATCTCACCGTTGCCGGCCGTCACGGTCCCGAGCGCCGGGGCGCCGGGGGCCACGGGTGCCGGCGGGGCCGGGACGCCGCCGCCACCACCGCCACCGCCACCCGGAGCGGGCGGGGCCGGCGGCGCCGCCGGGGTCACCGCGTTGCTCGGCGCCGAGGCCGCGCTCTTGCCGAGGTCGTTCACCGCGACCACCGTGAAGGTGTACGAGGTGCCGTTGGCGAGCCCCGTCACCGTGGCCGTGGTCGTGGCGCCGTCGGCCGTCGTCACGACGGGCAGCGGAGTGGCTCCTCCGATCGCCTGCACCTCGTAGTTCGTGACGGGGTGCTTCGGGTCGGCCGTCGACGCCGTCCAGGTGACGGTCGCCGTCGCGTCCCCGGCCGTCGCGCTGACGGCGGTGGGGACGGTGGGCGGTCCGGTCACGGTCACCGGGGTCGTCGTCCGGGCGGACGCCGGCCCGGTGCCGACCGCGTTGGTCGCCCGGACGTCGAAGGTGTACGAGCCGAACGGCAGCGGCATCACGAGGGACGCCGGGGTGGCGGCCGTGCTCGTCGCCGTCGCCGCGACCGTGGCGGTCGTGCCGACGTAGGCGGTGACGGTCCACGTCGTGACCGGGGCGACGCGGGTCACGCCCGGCGTCCAGCTGACCGTCGCGGTGCCGTTGTTCGCGATGGCCGTCGCGGCGACGCCGCTCGGCGCCGTCGGCAGCATGTAGCCGCCCGCGGTCGTCGGCGGGACGACGGTGCCGCCGCCCGCGACCCAGCCGGAGAGCGAGCCGGCGTAGGCCTCCAGGCCGGCGCCGGTGCTTCCCGTGGGCACGGTCAGCGGCACCTGGGCGGTGGTCGCCGGCAGGTGGACGCCGGTGGCGTCGACGTAGCCGTCGACGTAGCCGGGCGCCTTGACCGCCGACGTCCACGCGTTCATGCGGGTCAGCTCCTGGCCCTCCGCCGTCATGTCCGTCTGGACCAGCCGCGCCTTGGTGGTGTCGTACGTCGCGGAGTACGCCCCGGTGATCCCGTCGAGGACCGGGTAGAGGATCCCGTCCTCGGCGAGGTTGGACTGGTGGGCGTAGAACGGCCGCGGGTCGTTGGTGAGGACGTAGCGCATGGCGTTACGCACCTCGATGGGCAGGATGTAGCTGGTGAAGCTGGTCTTCGCGGCCGCGTTGTCGCCGTCGGCCAGCGGGGCGGCCATGCACGTCGTCACCGCGGAGTTGGTGCAGTTGCCCGCCGGCGCCGGCGCGTAGATCCAGTTGTACTCGCTGACCTCGTCCTGGAACGTGCCGGCGTTGTAGAAGATGTTCATCGGGTGCCGGGGCACGGTCGAGGTGACCGCACTGAGCGCTCGTGTGCCGGTCTCCCGCGAGGCGTCCGACGCCGTCCACCTCACGCCGATCCCGCTGAGCGCGGTGACGAAGAACGGGTTGTCGCTGACCTGCTGCGGCAACGTCGCCAGGCCGCTGTGCTCGCCGCTGACGAGCACGGTGCGGTCGAACCCGGGCAGAGCGTTCCGGGTGGCGAAGTCGATGTTGTCCTGGAGCTGCTGACGGACGAACGCGCCGGACGCGTAGTAGACGCCGTCCGCGCCCAGGGTCTGGGGCACGCTGGGGTCGAACGCCGTCTCCGCCGGTGCCGCGGACGTCTTGCAGTGCCAGCTCGCCCCCACCGTCGTCGGCGCGATCTGGATGCACCCGAGGAACGGGTGCGTGAACGTGTGGCTGACCCAGGGGAACTCGGCCTTGTTCGCGAGGAAGGCCTCGGTCAAGGCGTCGGTCCCGGTGGCGGACGCCGTCTCCGCGGCCTCGCTGCCGCCGCCGTTGAACACCATGCTGAGCTTCAGGCCGATGGTGTTCTGCCACGTGACCAGGCGCGCGACGTCGGCGTCCGTCATCCGGATGTCCGGCGTCGTCACCGTGGGGTCGGTGCAGCCGTCGCCCGGGGTGCAGTGGCCCGTCACGCTCCAGCGGCTGTCGGGCAGGAAGATGTCGTCGACGTGCACCGCGAAGTAGTTGCGGTGGTACCCGAGCTCGATGCCCCGGGTGGCCCACGAGACGATGCCCGGCGCCAGCATGTTGTACCACTGCATGGACGAGTTGAACCCGGCGCTCACGACAAGCTCCTCGCGCCCGTCGTGGGCGTAGACGCCGAGGATGCTGCCCGTCGTCGAGCCGAGCGTCGCGCTGACCAGCGGGGTGAACGACTCACCCGCCGGCAGCTTCGTGGACGCCGTGGCGAGGTAGCCGGAGGTCTCGCTGACCGCCGGGTCGACGTCCTCGATCGGGAGCGCGCCCTTGAGGTAGGAGAAGGAGTCGGCGAGCCCGGCGGGCGTCACCGTCGCCGTGGTGCCGTCCAGGACGCCGGAGGCCGCCGAGCTGGAGCCGGTGCCGGTCGGGGAGACGGCGTTCGCGACGTCGGTCGGGAAGACGTAGCCGTCGATCTGCCGGACCGCGTAGGCCTTCTCGTAGCCGGCCAGGGCCGTGAGCTCGGCCGTCGAGAGCCCGAGCGGCGAGACCGAGGCGGTCTGGTTCGGCAGCACCACGGCCTGGAACTTGCCGCGCTTCGCGGCGGCGTCCTCCAGGAAGGCCGCGTTGATCGTCGGGCGGCCCGTGGCCCGCAGGTCCACCTCGGTGTACGGGACGCCGTCCCGGTCCATGGCGGCCTCGAGGGCGACGGTGGCGGGGTCACCCGCGGTCACCACGAGGACCCGCAAGTTCACCCCGGGCACCGGGTCGGTGGCCGCGGAGGCCTGCGGGGCCGCCACGAGGGCGCTGCAGAGGCTGGCGATCACGCCGACGGCGAGCCGGCGGCGTCGATGGCGATCAGGTCGGTCGGGGCGCACCACGTCTAGTCCTCCCAAGGTTCGGTCACGTTCCGTGTCGAAGCTAGGGACCCGCGGTGCACGTCGGGGGCGGATGCTCCCCGAATCACTCGCGCAGGGTAACGAGGGGGAGGAATCCCGTTACTGTCTCTGTGACTACCGGCAACGGAGAGTGACTCATCCCATGGCTCCGCGATCAGCGTCGGCGGACGTGAGAGGCTGCGGCCCAGCACGCTCCGGCTGCCCCAGGAGCGGGCCCAGGAGCAAGGAGGAGCCATGCCACCGTCAGCACCGGGGCGCCTCGACGCCGCCGAGCTCGAGGCGCTCGTCGAGGCGGGCGAGGTCGACACCGTCGTCGCCTGCCTCACCGACGTCCAGGGCCGGCTGCAGGGCAAGCGCCTGCACGCCCGGTACTTCCTGGACGAGGTCCTGGCCCACGGCACCGAAGCCTGCAACTACCTGCTGGCGGTCGACGTCGACATGAACACCGTCGGGGGCTACGCGATCTCCAGCTGGGAGCGCGGCTACGGGGACTTCGTGCTCCGCCCGGACCTCGGCACCCTGCGGCGGGCCTCCTGGCTGCCCGCGACCGTGATCGTCCAGTGCGACGTGCTGTGGCTGGACGGCGCCCCCGTGGTCCAGTCGCCACGGCAGATCCTGGCCGCCCAGGTCGAGCAGGCCGCGGAGCTGGGGTTCACCGCCGTCGCCGGCACCGAGCTGGAGTTCCTGGTCTTCGACGACACCTTCGAGCAGGCCTGGGACAAGCGGTACACCGGACTGACCCCGTCCAACCGGTACAACGTGGACTACTCGGTTCTCGGGACGGGGCGCGTCGAGCCGCTGCTGCGCGACATCCGCAACGCCATGTACGCCGCGGGGCTGCGGGTGGAGTCCGCCAAGGGCGAGTGCAACTACGGGCAGCACGAGATCGCCTTCCGCTACGCGGAGGTGATCAAGACCGCCGACGACCACGCCCTCTACAAGACGGCCGCCAAGGAGATCGCCGCCGCGCACGGCAAGTCGCTGACCTTCATGAGCAAGTACGACGAGCGCGAGGGCAACTCCTGCCACATCCACATGTCCCTGCGCTCCACGGACGGCGGCGTGGTCTTCGACTCCGACGCGGGGCGCACCGAGGTGTTCGGCGGCTTCGTCGCCGGCGTCCTCGCGACGCTGCGCGAGTTCACGCTCCTCTATGCGCCGAACGTCAACTCCTACAAGCGGTTCGCAGCCGGGAGCTTCGCGCCCACCAAGGTCGCGTGGGGCGAGGACAACCGCACGTGCTCGGTGCGTGTGGTGGGGCACGGGCCGTCGCTGCGGCCGGAGCTCCGGCTGCCCGGCGGGGACGTCAACCCCTACGTCGCGCTGGCCGGCATGCTCGGCGCGGGGCTGTACGGGATCCGCAAGGGCCTGACGCTGCCCGAGCCGTACACCGGCAACGCGTACTCCTCGGACCTGCCCACGGTGCCGACGACGCTGCGCGAGGCCCGCGACCTCTTCGCCGGCAGCGCCGTCGCGCGCGAGGTCCTCGGCGACGAGGTCGTCGACCACTACGTCAACGCCGCCGACGTCGAGCTCGCCGCCTTCGAGGCCGCCGTGACCGACTGGGAGCGCGTCCGCGGCTTCGAACGACTGTGACTCCCGACGACGTGACTCCCGACGAACAGCGGTGATCATGCAAACCGGTCCGATCACTCACGACGTCCTCGATCCCGCGACCGAGAACGTCGTCGCCACCGTCCAGCTGCTGGACGCCGAGGCCACCGACGCCGCGATCGAGCGGTCGTCGGCGGCCCTGCCCACGTGGCGGGCGGTGGCGCCGGCGGACCGGGCCCGGCTCCTGCGCCGGTTCGCCGACGTCGTCGACGCGCACGTCGAGGA
>DASQJO010000278.1:0-4786 GCA_035630955.1 Kineosporiaceae bacterium | reverse complement strand
ACGACGAGGTCGATGACGACGCGGATCCCGCGGTCGGCGGCCTCGTGGAGGAACTCGACGACGTCGCCCATCGTGCCCAGCCGCGGGTCGATCCCGTAGTAGTCGGAGACGTCGTAGCCGTCGTCGCGGTGCGGGGTCACGTTGATCGGGTTGAGCCACAGGCACGTGATGCCGAGCCGGGCGAGGTGCGGCAGCCGCAGCCGCAGTCCCTGGAAGTCGCCCCATCCGTCGCCATTGCCGTCGGCGTAGCTGTCGACGTCCACGCAGTAGACGACGGCCTGCCGGTACCAGCGCTGATCTCCCGGGTCGTCTCGCACGCCCCCACCCTGACCCGCGGTGATCAGTCCCGCATCCCCGCATGGCTCAGGGCGAGTACCGCCAGGCGGTGAGCACGAAGGCGTTGTACCAGCCCGACACCAGGGCCAGCCCGACCAGCAGGACGACGATGGTCCGCCACGGCGTGCGCGCGAGCCCGCGGACCAGCGGCACGAGCAGCGGGAACACACAGAGCAGGAACCGGGCCTTGGAGTTCGGGTACCCGGCGGCCCCGACGACGCTGAGGGTGCCGAGCAGGGCGTACACGGCCACGACGACCGGCGTCCGCTCCACGAGCAGGGCCAGCAGCAGGACGACCGCTGCGACCAGGACCAGCGCGTTGACGACGAGCACGAGCGGGTACTCGCCGTAGGCCGCCCTGGCGAGCTGCTCCAGCGAGAAGCGGCCGCCGTCGAACGTCGAGTGCCACTCGTGCTCCTGCACCCAGAACCACGCGTCCGGGCGGCCGGTCCGGGACCAGAGCCAGCCCGAGTAGCCGAGGAAGCCGAGCGGCGCGAGGACGGCGGCGACGATCGGGCGCCACTCCAGGCGCCGCTCGCGCAGGGCGGCGCGGACGACGGCCACCAGCGCGGCGACGACGAGGGCGCCGGCGAGCGCGGTGCCGAGCGGACGGGTCGCACCCGCGAGCAGGGCGAGGACGCCACCGGTGATCCAGTGCCGGGTGAGGACGGCGACCAGCGACCAGGCGGCGAGCGCGAGGAACAGCGCCTCGGTGTACGGCATCGCGAGCACGACGGAGTGCGGCCAGCACGCGACGAGCGCGACGAGGACGAGACCCGCCCGCCGCCCGCCGGGGACCAGCCGCCCGAAGCGGTCCAGGCCGACGGCGGCCGCGGCGCCCGCGAGGGCGGTCACGACGTAACCGGCGGCGAGGAGTCCGAGGCCGGGGACGACGGTCAGCAGCCGGACGAGCCCGGGGTAGAGCGGGAAGAACGCGATGTTGCTGACCCCGCCCGGGTTCTCCGGGGTGGGCAGCGGGACGAGCGGGTCGTACCCGGACTCGGCGAGGCCGAGCAGCCGGGGAGCGTCGTAGGTGTCGAGCCGGCTGATCCCGTTCACGCCGAGGTGGTCGGCGACGACGACGAGGGCCACCAGGCCGAGGAGCCGGATCGCGGCGTACACCGCGATCGGAGGAAGGGCCTCACGGACGAACCAGCGCAGCGCGCGCCGGACGAGGGGCACGCCGGCCGCGAGGACCCGGCCGAGGACGGCGCGGAGTCGGTCGCCGACGGCGGCGGGGAGCCCCGGCGGCGGGGAGACGTCGCGGACCGCGACGGAATCTGTGCGCTCGAGACTCGAGACCACCCGCTCAGAGTAACGGTGTGCTGACCGTGGGACCGCTCGGCGCTCGACCGATCACGATCCGTAGGTGTCGATCCCTTCACCTGGTGCTTTCACCGGGACTGACCAGACGCGACTCGTAGGCGAACACCGTCCGAAGGGGTCCGGCCGGACGGCTTCGAGGTCGTTCTCCGAAGGGGCGCTCAGGTGGCCATGTCGACGAAACGCGAGTAATGGCCCTGGAAAGCCACGGTTATGGTGTCCGTCGGGCCGTTCCTGTGCTTGGCGACGATGAAATCCGCCTCTCCGGCCCGCGGCGATTCTTTTTCGTACATGTCCTCGCGATGCAGAAGGATGACCATGTCCGCATCCTGTTCGATGCTGCCGCTCTCACGAAGGTCGGACATCTGCGGTTTCTTGTCCGTTCTCTGTTCAGGGCCGCGATTCAACTGGCTGAGCGCGATGACGGGAACCTCGAGCTCCTTGGCGAGGAGCTTGAGGGCGCGGGAGAACTCGGAGACCTCCTGCTGCCGGCTCTCGACGCGCTTGCCGGAGGTCATGAGCTGCAGATAGTCGACGATGACGAGCTTGAGTCCGTGCTTCTGCTTCAGCCGCCGGCACTTGGCGCGGATCTCCATCAGCGACATGTTCGGGCTGTCGTCGATGAACAGGGGGGCGTCGCTGACGTCGCCCATCGTCCGCGCGAGGCGGGTCCAGTCCTCCTCGCGCATGGTGCCCTTGCGCATGTTCTGCAGCGGGATGCGCGCCTCGGCGGAGAGCAGACGCATGGTGATCTCGTTGCGGCCCATCTCCAGGCTGAAGATGACGCTGGGCAGCTTGTGGTGAATGGCAGCACTTCGTGCTATGTCGAGTCCCAGGGTAGATTTTCCCACCGCCGGGCGGGCCGCGATGACGATCATCTGCCCGCCGTGGAAACCGTTCGTGAGCCGGTCCAGGTCGGCGAATCCGGTCGGGATACCGGTCAGCCCGTCGCCGCGGTGGCTGGAGGCCTCGATCTCGTCGATCGCGCCCTCGATGATCGCGGACAGCGGCTGGTAGTCCTCGCTCGTCCGCCGCTCCGTGACCGCGTAGACCTCGGCCTGTGCCGCGTTGACGAGCTCGTCGACGTCCCCGCCGTCCGTCGCGTACCCGAGCTGAACGATCCGGGTGCCGGCCGTGACGAGCCGGCGCAGCACGGCCCGCTCGTGGACGATCCGCGCGTAGTAGCCGGCGTTGGCCGCCGTCGGCACCGAGGAGAGGAGCGTGTGGAGGTAGGCGGGGCCGCCGATCGCCCCGAGGTCGCCGCGCTTGGTGAGCTCGGCGGCGACGGTGACCGCGTCGGCCGGCTCGCCCCGCCCGTAGAGGTCGAGGATCGCGTCGAAGACGGTCTCGTGCCGTGGGACGTAGAAGTCGTTGCCGCGAAGCACCTCGATGACGTCCGCGATGGCGTCCTTGGACAGCAGCATGCCGCCCAGCACGCTCTGCTCGGCCGCCACGTCCTGCGGGGGCGTCCGGCCGAACTCCCCCCGGGGGCCGCTGCTGCTCTCGAGCTCGGCGAGGGACACTCCACCCCTTTCGTCGTCGTCGAGAGGCCGCGGCACAGCCGACCTCGTTCGAACATATGTCTACCCGCCACCACCGACACAGCGGAACGGCGGCCTCCCGGTGCGACGACGGTAGGAGCCGTCCCGCGGCGCTTCAAACACCCCTGTGGGGGCACCTCGGGACAACCTGGGGACAAGCTGGGGACAACCACGGCCCCTTGCCCACAGGCTGTGGACGACGCGGTGGACAACCTGGCGGCCGGACTGCGGGAGAGGCATGTGACCGGCCAGGACGCCCTCCACCGGGTGTGGACGTGGAAAACTCGTGGCGACATGCCGACGACTCACGCGTTCGGGCGTGTCGGGAGGAGGAGCGGGTCGTGGCGTCAGCGGACGGGGTTGCCACCCGCGTCCGCACCGACCGCCGCGCCGTCCTCGCGCTCGCCGTCCCGGCGCTCGGGGCGCTCGTCGCCGAACCGCTGTTCCTGCTGGCGGACTCCGCGATCGTCGGCCGGCTGGGCACCGTCCCGCTGGCCGCGCTCGGCATCGCGGGCGGCCTGCTGACGGCCGCCGTCAGCGTCTTCATCTTCCTGGCCTACGGCACGACGGCGGCCGTCGCGCGCCGCTCCGGGGCGGGCGACCGGCCGGGCGCCCTGCGACAGGGCGTCGACGGCTTGTGGCTCGCCGTGGTCATCGGCGTCGCCGCCGCCGTCGTCGGCGAGCTCCTGGCCCCGGCGACGGTCGCCGCCTTCGGGGCGCCGGCCGACGTCGCCGAGCAGGCCGTGCTCTACCTGCGCTGGGCGCTGCCGGGACTCCCCGCCATGCTCGTCGTCCTCGCGGCCACCGGCGTGCTGCGCGGACTGCTCGACACGCGCACACCGCTCGTCGTCGCCGCCGCGGGCGCCGTCGTCAACGCGGTGCTCAACGTCGCGCTCGTCCACGGCCTGCAGCTGGGGATCCGGGGCTCGGCGATCGGCACCGCCACCACACAGCTGCTCATGGCACTCGCCGTCGGCGCGGTCGTCGTCCGCGGCGCGCGGGCGGGGGGCGCGCCGGTGCGCCCGCACGTCGCGGGCATCCGGGCGGCCGCCCGGTCCGGGGCCGCCCTGCTCGTGCGGACCCTGGCGCTGCGCGCCGCGATCCTCGTGACCACCTACGCGGCGACCTCGGCGGGGCCCGCGCAGCTGGCGGCGCACCAGGTGGTGAGCAACCTGTGGGCACTGCTCGCCCTCGCCCTGGACGCCGTCGCGATCGCCGCGCAGGCCCTGACGGGAACGGCGCTCGGCGCGGGCGACGTCCCGGTGGTGCGTGCGACGACGGCGACCATGGTTCGCTGGGGCGTCGGTGCCGGCGCCCTTCTCGGCGTCGTCCTGGCGGCCTCGGCCGCGGTGGTCGCGCCGCTGTTCTCCGACGACCCGGTCGTCCGGTCCGCGATCGTGGCGGCAGCCCTCGTGGCCGCAGCGACCCAGCCGCTCGCCGGGTACGTCTTCGTCCTCGACGGCGTGCTCATCGGGGCCGGCGACGGAACCTTCCTCGCGATCGCCGGGGTCGTGCAGACCGTGCTCTACGCGCCGCTCGCGCTGGCCGTCGCGCACACCGGGGCCGCCGGCACGCACCGGCTGGTG
>DASQJO010000277.1:0-12097 GCA_035630955.1 Kineosporiaceae bacterium | reverse complement strand
GAGCGGGTCTGGACCTGCGTCCCGACGTGCTGCGCATCGTCCCGCCGGCCGTCCCGCCGGTCGAGCTCGAGGGTCCGGTGATCCACCTGGACCGGGTCGAGCGCCGGGCCGCCGCCGTCGACACTCTCCTCACTCAGCGTCCGGACCTCACCGGGTCCGCGCCCGGGCCCTGGCTCGCGGCCGTCGCAGCGGTGCTGGACGGCGATGCCGTCGACGGCCCCGACCGCGGCCGGCTGCTCTCGGCCCGGGCCGCCGTGCTCCTCTGCGAGGTCGACGACGCGGGCGGACGCGCCTGCGGCGACGCCGGCGAGGCGGCGGTCCTGCTGGAGCGGTCCGGGGACGTGCTGCCCGCCGCGACGGCGCACGCGATCGCCGCCCTGGCCGCCGTCCGCGCCGGTGCCGTCGGGGAGGCCCTCGACCACGCCGTCCAGGCGCTCGTGGCGTTCGGCTCGCTCTCCGACGGCGACCGCGACCCGGACGGCGAGGCCGGCATGGCCGAGATCCTCGGCCGGCTCTGCGAGCAGTTCTTCGACCACGACCGCGCCCTGCAGTTCTACGAGCTCGCCGTCCGCGCTCTGCGCGACGTGCCGCACGACCCGGTGCGGGAGCGGTCGGTGCAGGCGAGGATCGCCGACCTGCTGCTGCACGGCGCGGGCGAACCCGACGGGCACGTGCAGGTCGAGCGCGCGGCGACCATCGCCCGGGGCCTGCTCGACGCGGCGCTGCCGGGCTCGCCCGCCGATCGCACCGCCCGGAGGCTGGTGGCCCGCGTGCTCTGCGCCGAGGGCCGCGCCGCCGACGGGGCCGAGCTCCTCGCGGGTCTCGACGACGCGGCCGGGAACGACGGCGAGCTCCTGCTCACCCGTGCGCGCTGCATGCACGTGCTCCGCCGTGACGAGGAAGCGCTGGCCGACCTCGACGCCGCCGAGGCGCTGTTCGCGGCCGCCGGTGACCTCGCCCGGCAGATCACGGCGCTCGAGCTCCGCTCGGTGATCGCGGAGGTCCGCGGCGACGTCGAGGGCGCGCTACGGGACGCGAGGCTGCTCGCCGAGCTCGTGTGGCAGCGGCACCGGCGCCAGGTCAGCGGCTTCATGGACCAGGTCTGGTCCCGGGCCGGCGTCGAGGGCCAGCGCCGCGACCTGGAGGCGAGGGCGCGTGCCCTGCTGCGCTTCGCCGAGCTGGACTCGCTGACGAACATCGCGAACCGCCGCGCGATGGAGCGCTTCTGCGCCGCGCTGCGGCCGACGGAGCAGGTCTGCCTGGTGCTCGTGGACGTCGACCACTTCAAGGACGTCAACGACCGGCACGGCCACCTCGTCGGCGACGTCGTCCTCCGCGAGGTCGCCGGCGTGCTGAGCGGCTCGGTCCGGGCGATGGACCGGGTCGCCCGATGGGGCGGCGAGGAGTTCCTCGTCGCGCTCCCCGGCGGATCGGCCACCCTCGGCGCGGAGGCCGCCGCCCGGTTGCGCCGCAGGATCGAGGAGCACTCCTGGTCCGAGCACGCCCCCGAACTCCGGCTGACCGTGAGCGCGGGGGTCTCGGCGGGCCCGGCGGGGGAGTTCGAGACCGTGCTCTCCCGGGCGGACGCTGCTCTCTACGCGGCCAAGCGCACCGGCCGGAACCGTGTGATCACCAGTTGATTTCGGCGGGCCGGATCGACCAGGGTGTGCCGTATGACTTCGGCCCCGCCCGGTTGGTATCCCGACGCCTCCATGCCCGGGCACGAGCGCTGGTGGGACGGCGGCTCGTGGAGCGAGGTGACCCGCCCGGCGCCCGGTGCGCCCCAGCAGGCGACGCCCGAGCAGCAGCCGTACCAGCAGCAGCAGCCGTACGAGCAGCAGCAGCCGTACCAGCAGCCCGACGGCCAGCAGCAGCCGCAGTACGGGGAGCAGCAGTACGGGCAGCAGCAGTACGGGCAGCAGCAACAGTACGGCCAGCCCTACCCGCAGTACCCCCAGTACGGTCAGCAGCAGCAGCCGTACGGGCAGTACCCCGGGTACGGTGCGCCCAACGTCAAGTCGACACCGGACGGCGTCCCGGTCGCGAACCCCTGGCGTAGGCTCGCCGCGTTCATCATCGACGGGATCGTCGTCGGCGTCATCGTCCTGCTCATCGGGCTCCCGCTCGTCCGTGACCTGCTCGACCAGATCCAGGTCTACGTCGACCAGGTCCGGGCGGCCGCGGATGCGGGCCAGCCGGCGCCGGACGCGACCTCCTTCACGTCGAACGTGCTCTCCACGACGCTCAAGCTGAGCGTCCTCCAACTGCTCGTCACCGCGATCTACCAGATCCCGCTCACCAAGCTCCGCGGCGCGACCCTGGGCAAGATGGCGCTCGGCATCCGGGTCCGGCCCATGGACGTCGAGGGGCTGCCCAGCTGGGGTCAGGCGGTGCTGCGGTTCGTCGGGCAGAACGTCCTGGCGGCCGTCCCGAACATCGGCGGGTTCTACTTCCTGCTGGACTCCCTCTGGTGCCTCTGGGACGCGCGCCGGCAGTGCCTGCACGACAAGATCGCGAAGACGGCGGTCGTCTACCGACGCTGACCGGGCGTCACACGGGGCCGACGAGGCCCAGCGCGACGAGGTCGTCGACGGCGTCCCGGACGTCGTCGACGACCACCGCGTCGAGGAACACCCGGGCGACCGCGGCGTCGGCGTCGCTCATCCGCCGCAGGGCCGCCGCCAGCGGTGCCGTCGTCCGCTCGGCGAGGATCGCGGCGATCTCGGGCGGCTCGGCGCCGTTGAGCGCGGCCCGCACGGCGCAGAGCGCGGCGAGCACGGCCGGCGTCGGCACGGCGCCGGTGATCCGGACGCTGAGGTCGCGGTCGACGGCCTCCCGGAGCACCTCGGCGACCGCGCCGGCGGTCTGGCCGTCCCCAGGCAGCCGCAGCGCGAGCCGCTCCGCGCCGTCCATCGCCAGCGCGGCGACGGCCTCCCGCCAGCCGCCCTCGGGCGGCACCTCGACCCAGGCGGGCACGCTGAAGTCGAGCTCGGCGAGCAGGTCGGGCATCGCCGCTCCCGGGGGCAGGGGTACGTGGACGCCGGTCAGCTCGAGCCGGTCGTCGTCGAGCAGCCGGTTGCGCGCCTCGCGGAGCGGGAGCAGGCCGGCGGGGTCGCCGGGGCCGGGCTCCGCGGTGAGCACGACCCGGACGGCGACCTCCCCGGCCGCGAGCTCTTCCTGCAGGTCGGCGAGGCCCGTCGCGGGCACGAGCAGCGGCCCGAGCAGGTCGGCGTACCAGGCCGCCCGGTCCTCGCGGTGGCGTTGGGCGCTCGCGGAGCCGAGGAGCAGGCCCTCGACGAGGGGAGCCACGACTGTCCCCTCCCCGGCGTCCGTGCTGGCGCCGGGGAGCCCGGCGAGCGGTCCGTCCATGAGGGCCGAATGTAGCCGCCGTCCCCGTCGGGCGTACTTCGGTTGACGTCAGATAGTTGGACGTCCGAGTATTAAGGCATGGCCCTGCACGTCCCCGCGCGCCCCGTCCGCTTCGTCACCGCCGCCAGCCTGTTCGACGGGCACGACGCGGCCATCACGATCATGCGCCGCATCCTGCAGGCGCAGGGGTGCGAGGTGGTCCACCTCGGTCACGACCGCAGCGTCGCGGACGTCGTCGAGGCCGCCGTCCAGGAGGACGCGCAGGGCATCGCCGTCAGCTCCTACCAGGGCGGACACCTGGAGTACTTCGGCTACCTCGTGGATCTGCTGCGCGAGCGGGGCGCCGGGCACGTGCGGGTCTACGGCGGCGGCGGCGGCGTCATCGTCGCCGACGAGGTCGCGGCGCTCGCCGAGCGCGGAGTCACGATCTTCACGCCCGAGCACGGGCAGCGCCTCGGCCTGGCCGGGATGGTCAACACGATGGTGGCGGACTGCGACGTCGACCTCGCGGCCCAGCCGCCGGCCCTCGACGCCGTGCTCACCGGCGACGACGCCGCGCTCGCCCGCGCGATCACGGTGCTCGAGCAGGGCAGGTCGCCCGAGCTCGCGGCGTCCGTGCGGGAGGCAGGCGGTGCCCGCCGGGTGCCGGTGCTCGGCATCACCGGCACCGGCGGCTCGGGCAAGAGCTCCCTCACCGACGAGCTCGTCCGCAGGTTCCGTGTGGACCAGGAGGACAAGCTCCGGATCGCCGTCCTGGCCGTCGACCCGACCCGCCGCCGCGGCGGGGGTGCCCTGCTCGGCGACCGGATCCGGATGAACAGCCTCGCGACCGGCCACACGTACTTCCGCTCGATCGCGACCCGCGGCGCCACCTCCGAGCTCCCCGAGCACCTGCCGGACGCCATCGCCGCCTGCCGGGCCGCCGGGTACGACCTCGTCATCGTGGAGACGCCCGGCATCGGGCAGGGGGACGCCGCCATCGTGCCGCTCGTCGACGTCTCGCTGTACGTCATGACGCCGGAGTTCGGCGCGGCCTCCCAGCTCGAGAAGATCGACATGCTGGACTTCGCCGACGTCGTCGCGATCAACAAGTTCGAGCGGCGCGGCGCGCAGGACGCCCGCCGCGACGTGGCCCGCCAGCTCGTGCGCAACCGCGAGGCGTTCGGGAGCTCGTGGGAGGACATGCCGGTCTTCGGGACGAGCGCCGCCCGCTTCGACGACGACGGCGTGACGGCCCTCTACCAGCACCTGCGCGACCTGCTCGCCGAGCGCGGCCTGCCCACCGGCGCCGGCCGGCTGCCCGCCGTGGCCGGAAGGACCTCCTCGGGGCTGGGGACGCCGGTGCCGCCGGAGCGGGTGCGCTACCTCGCGGAGATCGCCGACACCGTCCGCGGCTACCACCGCCGGACCGGCGAGCTCGCGGACGCCGCCCGCCGCCGTCAGCACCTGACGACCGCACGCACCCTCCTGTCCCCCCCTTCCGGTGATCATGCAAACGGGTCAGATCATGCAAACCGGTCCGATCATGAGCTGGACCGGCTGATCGATGCCGCGGACGCCGAGCTCGACGACGACACCCGGCGGGCGCTGGAGACCTGGCCGGAGACGGTCGAGCGGTACTCCGGCGACGAGCTGGTCTACACCGTCCGGGGCCGCGAGATCCGCACCCCGCTGGTCCGGTCCAGTCTGTCGGGCACGAAGCTCCCGCGCGTCGCCCTGCCCCGGACCACCGACCACGGCGACCTCGTCCGCTACCTGCGCAGCGAGAACGTGCCCGGCGCCTTCCCGTTCACCGCGGGCGTCTTCCCGCTCAAGCGGGACGCCGAGGCGCCCGCGCGGATGTTCGCCGGCGAGGGCGACCCGGCGCGGACGAACCGGCGCTTCCACCTGCTGGCCGCCGGGCAGCCGGCGACCCGGCTCTCCACCGCCTTCGACTCCGTCACCCTCTACGGGCGCGACCCCTCCGAGCGCCCCGATGTCTACGGCAAGGTCGGCACCTCCGGCGTCAGCGTCGCGACCCTCGACGACATGAAGGTGCTGTACTCCGGCTTCGACCTCTGCGCGCCGACGACGAGCGTCTCGATGACGATCAACGGACCGGCGCCGGCCATCCTCGCGATGTTCCTCAACGCCGCGATCGACCAGCAGGTCGAGACGAACCCCGGCGAACCCTACGAGCAGGTCCGGGAGCGGACGCTGCGGACCGTTCGCGGGACGGTGCAGGCCGACATCCTCAAGGAGGACCAGGGCCAGAACACGTGCATCTTCTCGACCGACTTCTCACTGCGCTGCATGGCCGACGTCCAGCAGTGGTTCATCGACCACGACGTCCGCAACTTCTACTCGGTGAGCATCAGCGGCTACCACATCGCCGAGGCCGGGGCGAATCCCCTCACGCAGCTGGCCTTCACGCTCGCCAACGGCTTCACCTACGTCGAGAGCTACCTCGCGCGCGGGATGCGGATCGACGACTTCGCGCCCAACCTGTCCTTTTTCTTCAGCAACGGGATGGACCCCGAGTACACGGTCATCGGCCGCGTCGCCCGGCGGATCTGGGCGGTGGCCATGAGGGAGCGCTACGGCGCCTCGGAGCGGAGCCAGAAGCTCAAGTACCACGTACAGACGTCGGGGCGGTCGCTGCACGCGCAGGAGATGGACTTCAACGACATCCGGACGACGCTGCAGGCGCTCTGCGCCGTCTACGACAACGCCAACTCCCTCCACACCAACGCCTACGACGAGGCGGTGACGACGCCGAGCGAGCACTCGGTCCGGCGGGCGCTGGCCATCCAGATGATCATCGACCGGGAGTGGGGCCTCGCGGGCAACGAGAACCCGGTGCAGGGCTCGTACGTCGTCGAGGAGCTCACCGACCTGGTCGAGGAGGCCGTGCTCGCGGAGTTCGAGCGCCTCTCCGATCGCGGCGGCGTCCTCGGCGCGATGGAGAGCGGGTACCAGCGCGGCCGCATCCAGGACGAGTCGATGCTCTACGAGCAGCGCAAGCACGACGGCTCACTGCCCGTCGTCGGGGTCAACACCTTCACCGCACCCGAGGGCGAGCAGGCGCCGCCGAGGATCCCGCTGGCCCGCGGCACGGAGGAGGAGAAGCGCTCCCAGCTGCGCCGCCTCGCCGACTTCCACACCCGGCACGCCGCCGAGGCGCCCGCAGCGCTGGAGCGGCTCCGGCACGCGGCGACCACGGGCGGGAACACCTTCGACGCGCTCATGGACGCCGTCCGGGTCTGCTCGCTCGGCCAGATCACGCGAGCGTTCTTCGAGGTCGGTGGTCAGTACCGGCGGACGATGTGACGATTCCGCGATGACCAGGAGGCTGCCGTTCGACCCGATCGCGCAGGCCCGGCGACTCTGGGCCGAGCACGGCTGGGCCGAGGCGGCGCCCGGCATGGCCGCGGTCACCTCGCTGATGCGGGCGCAGCAGATCGTCGCGGCCCGGGTGGACGAGGCGCTGAAGCCGTTCGGGCTCAGCTTCGCCCGCTACGAGGTGCTCATGCTCCTGCTGTTCAGCCGGCGGGGGAGCCTGCCCATGGCGCGGATCGGCGAGCGCCTCCAGGTGCACCCGGCGAGCGTCACCAACGCCGTCGACCGGCTCGAGGCGCAGGGCCTCGTCCGGCGGTCCCCGCACCCCACCGACCGCCGCGCGACGCTCGTGGAGCTGACCGACGACGGCCGCGCCGCAGCCGCCAAGGCGACCGACGAGCTCAACGCCACGGTGTTCGCCGGGCCCGGCCTCGCGCCGGACGACGTCGAGCGCCTGGTCGAGCTCCTCACCCGGATGCGCGGCGCCGCCGGCGACTTCTGATCTCGTCACCGTCGGTGGCGAGTCGAGAGCGACGGTCACGAATTGTCGTGATTCCCTGACAGCGAGGTGTAACTCTTCGCTAGGGTGCCATCACTGTTCGCACCCGAGCTGCGCCACTGGGGGTCATCGCCCATGTCCGTCGAGCCACGCCGGCTCCGCGATCTGCCGCCCTTCGACCCCGGGACCGTCGCGGTCGTGCGCGCCAGCGTCGCCAGGCTCCCGTCGGAGCCGATCGAGCTGACCCGCGAGTTCTACCGGCAGCTGTTCACGATCGCCCCGCAGGCCAGGGCGCTCTTCGCGGAGGACATCACGGATCAGACCGAGCGCCTGCTGTCGGCGATCCTGGCCGCCGTCCGGGCGATGGACCGGCCCGAACTGGTCGAGGACCACCTGCGGCGCTGGGGGGTCGTCCACCGCCGCATGCACGGCGTGACGAACGACCTCTACGTGTACGTCGGGCACGCGCTGATCCGTGCGCTCCACACGATCTTCGGTCACCTCGAGACCAGCGTGAGCTCCGCGTGGGTGGCCATGTACGAGTGGATGGCCGCCGTGATGATCGACGGTGCGGACAGCGCGGAGGCGATCGACCGCGATCCCTCCGCGATCATGGCCCAGGCCGACCGGGTTCCGATGCACGCGGGGCAGCCCGGCGGCAACGTCGTGCCTTTTCGCTCACGGTCGACCGGAGTCGCCTGACGACGACCGGGCCCCCGGTCGTCGATCTCAGCCGCTGACGACGGGCTCGCCCACGAGCTCCGCGCCCGCGTCCTTCAGCTGCGTGAGCGCCGCGTCGGTGGTCGCCCTCGCCACGCCCGCCGTGAGGTCCAGCAGCACCCGGGTGGAGAAGCCCTCGGAGACGGCGTCCAGCGCGGTCGCGCGCACGCAGTGGTCGGTGGCGATGCCGACGACGTCCACCGCCTCCACCTGCCGCTCGCGCAGCCACGCGCCGAGGCCGACACGCTCCCCGCCCTCGTCGGTCGCGCCCTCGAACCCGGAGTACGCCGCCGCGTGCTCGCCCTTGGTGAACCACGCCTCGACGGCGCCGGTGTCGATCTCCGGGTGGCTCTGCGCCCCCTCGGTGCCGACGACGCAGTGCGCCGGCCAGGTGTCGACGTAGTCGGGGTGGTCGGAGAAGTGGTGTCCGGGGTCCACGTGCCAGTCCCGGGTGCCGGCCACCGCGACGTAGTGGCCGCGGTGCGCGTGCACGTGCTCGGTGATGGCGCGGGCGACGCCGGCGCCGCCGGCGACGGCGAGCGAGCCGCCCTCGGTGAAGTCGTTCTGGACGTCGACGATGATCAGTGCGCGGCGGGTCATGGGAGGCTCCTCAGGCTCGGGTCTCGTAGACGGTGGGGATGGCCGGCTCCCCGCGCGAGAGCTGCCGCGCGGTCGAGGGCAGCTCCGCCAGCGACGCGGCATGCCGGGCACGGGCGGCGTCGAGCGGCTCGGCACCGACGACCTCGCCCTGCGCGACGAGCGGCACGTGCAGCGGGCGGTCGTCGCTGTCGGCCACCGGCGGGTGCCCGATGCCGAGCACCTCCGCGACGGCGATCCCGTCCGGGCCGCGCCGGCGCAGTGCGGTCTTGCGACCGCCCGTGCTGGCCTTGTCGAGGCTCTTCTTGGCGACGGGGACCATCGACCCGTCGGGTGCCTCGCGGGCGACGAGCTTGTACACCAGGCCCGCCGTCGGCGCGCCCGAGCCGGTGACCAGGGAGGTCCCGATGCCGTAGGCGTCGACGGGCGCGGCGGCCAACGCGGCGACGGAGAACTCGTCGAGGTCGCCGGAGACGAGGATCCGGGTGCCGGTGGCGCCCAGCTCGTCGAGCTGGCTCCGCACGGTGACGGCCTGCTCGAGCAGGTCGCCGCTGTCGATGCGGACGGCGCCCAGCTCGGGCCCGGCGACCTCGACGGCGGTCCGCACGCCCACCTCGACGTCGTAGGTGTCGACCAGCAGCGTCGTCCCGCGGCCCAGGCTCGCGACCTGCGCCTCGAAGGCGGCGCGCTCGTCGTCGTGCAGAAGGGTGAAGGCATGGGCGCTGGTGCCCACCGTCGGCACGCCGTACCGGCGGCCCGCCTCGAGGTTGCTGGTCGCCGTGAACCCGGCGATGTACGCCATCCGCGCGGACGCGACCGCCGCCTCCTCGTGGGCGCGGCGCGAACCCATCTCGATGCACGGCCTGCCCTGTGCGGCGACGATCATGCGGCTGGCGGCGGCCGCGACGGCGCTGTCGTGGTTGAGGATCGACAGCGCGAGCGTCTCCAGGACGACGGCCTCGGCGAACGTCCCCTCGACGACGAGCAGCGGGCTGCCGGGCACGAAGCACTCGCCCTCGCCGTAGCCCCACACGTTCCCCGAGAACCGGTAGCCGGCCAGCCAGCGCAGCGCCCGCGGTCCGACGACCTTCGCCTCCTCCAGGGCCACGAGCTCCTCGTCCTCGAAGCGGAAGCGCGTCAGCGCATCGAGGAGCCGGCCCGTGCCGCCCACGACCCCGTACCGGCGCTCCTGCGGCAGCCGCCGCCCGAAGAGCTCGAACACGCAGCGCCGGTCCGCCGCGCCGTCCTCGAGCGCGGCCTCGAGCATGGTCAGCTCGTAGTGGTCGGTGAGCAGGGCGGTCGACTCGCGGACCGGGGCGACTGTCACGGGTGCAGCGTAGACATCGCGATCCGGCCGTCCCGCCGTGCCTGACTACAGTGGAGCGGTGTCCGTGGCACCGGTGGAGGTCGAGCGGCCCGACGTCGAGGAGGTCGTCCTTCCCCAGGTCCCCTGGGTGACGATCGTCTGGAACGACCCGGTGAACCTCATGTCCTACGTGACCTACGTCTTCCAGACGTACTTCGGGTACTCCAAGGAGAAGGCCACCCAGCTCATGCTCGACGTCCACCGCAAGGGCCGCGCCGTGGTCTCCAACGGGACCCGCGAGGAGATGGAGCGCGACACCGCCGCGATGCACGAGTACGGCCTCTGGGCGACCTTCCAGAAGGACGAGTGATGGCGGCGACGTTCACCCGTGCCCGGGGCGGGCGGGTCAAGGTCCGGCTCGGCGACGAGGACCGCTCCGTCGTGGCCGGCCTGCTCGAGGCCGTCTCGGAGATGCTCGAGCCGGAGGAACCGGCGGCCGCGCAGGGCGAGGGCGACCTCTTCGCCCGGCTCGAGGCGGAGCTCGCGGCCCCCCGCCCCGCCGATCCGGCCGTCGCCCGGCTGCTGCCGGACGCCAGCCACGACGACCCCGAGATCGCGGAGGGCTTCCGCCGGCTCACCCAGGACGACCTGCGCGAGCGCAAGCGCAGCGCGCTCGCCGTGGCCGCCGCCGCGCTGCGCCGGCCCGCGCCGGTCGTGCTCTCCGACGGCGAGGCGCAGGCGCTGCTCAAGGGGCTGACGGACGTCCGGCTCGTGCTGGCCGAGCGGCTCGGCCTCCGCAGCGACGAGGACGCGGAGTTCCTGCACGCCGCCGTGGCCGCCGGGGCCGACGAGGGCGACAACCCGTGGGCGCAGACCGCCGGGCTCTACGACGTCGTGACGTTCCTGCAGGAGGACCTGGTCCACGCCATCGCGTCGTGAGCTGCGCCACCAAGGCGTGCCAGCCGCGGCGGCCCTCACCTAGGCTCGCCGCCGTGAGGCTGACCGTGGTGGGGTGCGCGGGGTCGTACCCCTCGCCCGACTCGCCGGCGTCCTGCTACCTCGTGGAGGCGGACGACGACCAGGGCCGCACCTGGCGGGTGGTGCTGGACCTCGGCAGCGGGGCGGTCGGACCGCTGCAGCGGTACGCACCGCTCGACGAGCTCGACGCGGTCCTGCTCTCCCACCTGCACCCCGACCACTACATGGACGTCTGCGGCCTCTACGTCGCCCGCCGTTACGCGCCGGGGGGTCCGGTTCCCGTCCGGCTGCCCCTGTACGGACCGCGGGGGACCGGCGACCGGATCCGGCAGGCCTACGGCGGGGAGGGGTCAGGGCTCGACGCCACCTTCGAGGTCCACGACCTCGCGGACGCCGAGCCCGTCGAGCTCGGCCCGCTGACGGTGACGCCGTACCGCGTACAGCACCCGGTCGAGGCCTACGGCCTGCGGGTCGAGCACCACGCCGGACCGCGGACCGCCGTGCTCGCCTACACCGGCGACACCGACTCCTGCGATGCGCTGCTGCCGCTGGCCAAGGGAGCCGACCTCCTGCTCGCCGAGTCCTCCTTCCAGGAGGGCAGGGACACCACCCGCGGCGTCCACCTCACCGGCCTGCGGGCCGGGCAGGCGGCGGCGGACGCCGGCTGCCGCCGGCTCGTGCTCACCCACCTGCCGGCGTGGACGGACCCCGACGTCGTGCGCGCCGAGGCCCGCTCGGTGTTCCCCGGCGCGGTCGAGACCGCCCGGCCCGGCGCGGCGTACGTGCTCTGAGTACCTCGTGATTAGCTGGCCGGCGTGACTTCTTCTCGGCACGACGGTCGCGCCGCCGACGAGCTCCGCGACGTCCGGATCTCCCGCGGCTGGCTCGACCACGCCGAGGGCAGCGTCCTCGTCGAGTTCGGCCGCACCCGGGTGCTGTGCGCCGCCTCCTTCACCGAGGGCGTGCCCCGCTGGCTGAAGGGCCGTGGGTCGGGCTGGGTGACGGCCGAGTACGAGATGCTGCCCCGCTCGACCAACACCCGCAGCGACCGCGAGTCGCGCCGCGGCAAGGTCGGCGGTCGCACCCACGAGATCAGCCGGCTGGTCGGTCGCAGCCTGCGCGCCGTCATCGACACCAAGGCCCTGGGCGAGAACACCATCGTCCTCGACTGCGACGTCCTGCAGGCCGACGGCGGCACCCGTACCGCCGCCATCACGGCGCCTGGGTGGCCCTCGCCGACGCCGTGGCCGACGCCCGGGGCAAGGGACTGATCGCGAAGGGCGCCGAGCCGCTGACCGGCTCGATCGCCG
>DASQJO010000276.1:0-1748 GCA_035630955.1 Kineosporiaceae bacterium | reverse complement strand
AGGTGTCGCACCAGGTGGTGCCCGACCTTGCCGACACCCGCGATGCCGACGGTGCGTCCCGAGAGGGTCGGCGCGCCCCAGACGGCCTCGGCGCTGGCGCGCATGCCCTGGAACACGCCGTACGCCGTGAGCACCGACGAGTCGCCGGCGCCGCCGTGGGCGACGGTGCGGCCCGTGACGAAGTCGCACTCTCGCGCGACGACGTCCATGTCGCTGGAGTAGGTGCCGACGTCGCACGCGGTGATGTAGCGGCCGTTCAGCGACTGCACGAAGCGTCCGTACGCGCGCAGCAGTCCCTCGCTCTTGTCCGTGGCCGGGTCGCCGATGATCACGGCCTTGCCGCCGCCGAGGTCGAGGCCCGCCAGTGCGTTCTTGTACGACATGCCACGCGAGAGGTTCAGCACGTCGCGGACCGCGTCCGCGGTCGACGCGTAGGGGAAGAACCGGGTGCCACCGAGGCCGGGACCGAGGGCCGTGGAGTGGATGGCGATGATCGCCCGGAGCCCGCTGGAGGCGTCGTTGCAGAACACGACCTGCTCGTGCTCGGCCCCCAGCTCGAAGACGTCGACCGACCCGTCGACGGAGCCGGCGTGGGAGCCTGTGACATCGGCGGACATGGCGGTTTCGCTTTCGGGTCGTGCCACTGGCGGTGGGTGGCGAATCCTGGGCGGCCACAGGGGTGGCGTGGCCGAGTCCAGGGTAGTGCGCCCTCGAGTTCTCGGCGTGCGAGTGGGGCAGGTCAGGGGGTGGCCAGGGGCGGGGTCGAACCGCCGACCTTCCGATTTTCAGTCGGACGCTCGTACCAACTGAGCTACCTGGCCGGACGAGCGGCTCTCGCCGCTCGTGAGCGACCCCGACGGGACTCGAACCCGCGACCTCCGCCGTGACAGGGCGGCGCGCTAACCAACTGCGCTACGGGGCCTCGATGGTCTCGAGACCGGTATCCCCAACGGGATTCGAACCCGCGCTGCCGCCTTGAAAGGGCGGAGTCCTAGGCCGCTAGACGATGGGGACGCCGCGACGCACCCCTTGACGTCCAGGACCCGTCGAGGACTCCGTCAGCATAGGGGCAGACCGGGGCGGCGCCCAAACCGGTTCGGCGTGGCGGTGGTCAGCGGGGGCGCGGAGCCCGTCGTCGGTGGGCGTCCTCGAGCAGCTCGCCCAGCACGTCGGCGTCCGCCCGCGCCAGGTCGACCCGGACGCCGGACAGCCGGCGTCCCCACCACAGCAGCTCCACCCAGTCCGGCGACTCCTCGGCCGCCGCCCGGGCCTCCTCCTCGTCGAGCAGAACGTTCACCGAGTTCCCGTCCGGCGGCATCGTGGCGAAGATCTTGCCGGCGACGCGGAACGACGTCCGCTCGTGGTGCGGGGCCTCGCTGGTGCCGGGCAGCGCGAGCGCCATCGTGCGGACGTCGTCCTCGGTCACGTCCCCATCGTGCCGCGTCCTCCGTGATCGCCACAGAAACCGCGACACGCCGCGCTGAGATCCTCGAGCACGGAGATCTGGGCGCTCGGCGTCGTCGCGCGGTAGGGCCGGCGATCACGTCGTCCGGTGGCGGTGGCGGCAGCGCGACGTTGCACCCGCTGTGCCCGGTTGCTCGCGCGGCGGGCGGCGCACCCGCCGGCGCGGCGGGGGGACGCGCCCGTGGTGGAGCGGCGAGAGTGCGGTGGGGTCCGTAGAGTCGACAGGAGTAGGACAAACCGGACGAGGAGGCAGCGACGTGCAGACCCGCAGGATCGGTGATCGG
>DASQJO010000275.1:0-12179 GCA_035630955.1 Kineosporiaceae bacterium | reverse complement strand
GTCACGTTCACGACGTGCCCCGACTGCGGGGGCACCCGGCTGAGCGAGACCGCCCGGTCGTCGAGGATCGACGGCGTCAACATCGCCGACGCCTCCGCGATGCAGATCAGCGACCTCGCCGCCTGGGTGCGCGGCCTGGACGAGCCGAGCGTGGCGCCCCTGCTGAAGGCACTGGGGGAGACCCTCGACTCGTTCGTCGACATCGGGCTCGGCTACCTCAGCCTGGACCGCCCCTCCGGCTCGCTGTCGGGTGGCGAGGCGCAGCGGACGAAGATGATCCGGCACCTCGGGTCTGCCCTCACCGACGTCACCTACGTCTTCGACGAGCCCACGATCGGGCTGCACCCGCACGACATCCGCCGGATGAACGACCTCCTGCTCCAGCTGCGCGACAAGGGCAACACCGTGCTCGTCGTGGAGCACAAGCCGGAGACGATCGCGATCGCCGACCACGTCGTGGACCTCGGCCCGGGCGCGGGCAGCGAGGGCGGCCGGGTGATGTTCGAGGGCACGGTGGAGGGGCTGCGGTCCAGCAGCACGATCACCGGCCGGCATCTCGACGACCGGGCCTCGCTGAAGCCGTCGGTCCGGACGCCGTCGGGCGCGCTGCAGGTCCGCGGCGCGAGCACGCACAACCTGCGTGACGTCGACGTCGACATCCCGCTCGGCGTGCTCGTCGTCGTCACCGGCGTCGCCGGCTCGGGCAAGAGCTCCCTGATCCACGGCTCGGTCTCGGGCCGGGACGGCGTCGTCGCGGTCGACCAGACCGCGATCCGCGGGTCGCGGCGGAGCAACCCGGCGACCTACACCGGCCTCCTGGAACCTGTCCGGAAGGCGTTCGCGAAAGCGAACGGCGTCAAGCCCGCCCTGTTCAGCCCCAACTCCGAGGGCGCCTGCCCGACCTGCAACGGCGCCGGGGTCGTCTACACCGACCTGGGCATGATGGCCGGCGTCGCGGTCGTCTGCGAGGAGTGCGAGGGCAAGCGGTTCCAGGCGTCGGTGCTCGAGTACCGCCTCGGCGGCGAGACGGACGGCAAGGACATCAGCGAGGTGCTCGCGATGTCGGTCACCCAGGCCCGGAAGTTCTTCGCCACCGGTGAGGCGCGCACGCCGGCCGCGCTGGCCGTGCTCGACCGCCTCGCCGACGTCGGGCTCGGCTACCTCACGATCGGCCAGCCGCTGACGACGCTCTCCGGCGGCGAGCGGCAGCGCCTCAAGCTCGCGAGCCGCCTGGCGGAGAAGGGCTTCGTCTACGTCCTCGACGAGCCGACCGCGGGCCTGCACCTCGCGGACGTCGAGCAGCTGCTCGGCCTGCTCGACCGGCTCGTCGACTCCGGCGCCTCCGTCATCGTCATCGAGCACCACCAGGCGGTCATGGCGCACGCCGACTGGATCGTCGACCTCGGCCCCGGCGCCGGACACGACGGCGGCCGGATCGTCTTCGAGGGGACGCCGGCGGACCTCGTCGCCGCTCGCTCCACCCTCACCGGCCGGCACCTCGCGGCCTACGTCGGCGCCTGACCGCACGCCGACGGGGCCGGCTCCTCCCGAGAAGAACCGGCCCCGTCGTCGTGCGGACGAGGGGTCAGCGGGTGCCGAAGTCCTGCGTCCAGTAGGTGCCGTAGCTGCCGCCGGTGGCCTTGCCGATGCCGATCTCCTTGAACGCGCAGTTGAGGATGTTGGCGCGGTGGCCGCTGCTGTTCATCCAGGCGTTCATGACGGCGGCCGGGGTGGCGTAGCCGGCGGCGATGTTCTCACCCATCGTCCGGCCGTTGTAGCCCGCCGCGCGCATCCGCTCGAAGGGGTCGAGACCGTCGGGGTTGGTGTGCGAGAAGAAGCCGCGGGTCGCCATGTCGACGCTGTGCGCCCGAGCCACCGACGTCAGCGTGCCGTTGGCCGTCAGAGCGCTGCATCCGGCGGACGCCCGCTCGCTGTTCACGAGCTGCAGGACGGCGGCCTCGTCGGCGCTCAGCCCGGACGCCGGCGGCGTCGTGGCCGGCGGCGAGGTCGGCGTCCCCGTGGACGTCGTCGGCGCCGGCGCCGGCGCGTTGCCGCCGCTCCCGGCGTCCGGCACGTGGAGCAGCAGGTTGGGCGAACCCGCCCCGACGTTCGTCAGCACGTCCGGGACGGCGTCCCGGACCACCTCGGCAGCCACGGCGGCGGGAGTCGCGCCGGGCTGCTGCTGCAGGATCAGGGCGGCGACGCCCGCGGCGTGCGGCGAGGCCATCGACGTCCCGGAGAGCACGGCCGAGCCGGTGTCGGACGCCGCCGAGGCCGAGATGATGGACACCCCGGGCGCGAAGACGTCGACGCACCGGCCGAGGTTCGAGAAGCTCGCCCGAGCGTCGGACGCGGTCACCGCACCGACCGTCACCGCGGCGGCCACGTCGGCGGGGGAGCCGTTGCACGCGTCCGTCGCGGAGTTGCCCGCCGCGACGGCCACGGTGACCCCGGCGGCGATGGCCTTGTTCACCGCGGCGTCGAGGGCGCGGGACCGGCCGCCGCCCAGGCTCATGTTCGCCACGGCCGGAGCCTTCGCGTGGGCGGTCACCCAGTCGAGGCCCTGGATGATCGTCGAGGTCGTCGCGCTGCCGTTGCAGCCGAGCACGCGCACCGGGACGATCGTCACCGCCTTGGCGACCCCGAACACGGTCCCGCCGATGGTGCCGGCGACGTGGGTCCCGTGGCCGTTGCAGTCCGCGGTGCCGCGGCCGTCTGCGACGGCGCTGAAGCCGGTCGCGACGCGGCCGCCGAAGTCCTGGTGGGTCGCCCGGACGCCGGTGTCGATCACGAAGGCGGTGACGCCCGTGCCGGTGAGGTCGGTGCTGTAGCGGTGGTCGAGCGGCAGCGTGGTCTGGTCGAGGCGGTCCAGGCCCGTCGGTGGGTTCTGCTCCGTCGCGTCGATCGACATGATCCGGTCGGGTTCGACGTAAGCGACGTCCGGGTCCGTGCGGGTGCGGGCCAGCTGCGCGGCCGTCATGCGCGCGCTCCAGGCGGCGAGGGCGTGCTGGTAGCGCGCGCGGACCGTCAGGCCACGCCGCTCGGCGCGCTGGGCGGAGCGCGCGACGACGGCGGCGCGGGCGGAGCGCCTGCCGCCGTCCTTGAGGACGACGATGTACTGCCCGCGGACGACCGTGCCGGTGGCCGGTGCCGGCCTCGCGGACGGGCGACCGGTGTCGGCCGGCGCGGACAGCGCCGGGGCCAGGGGCTGGGCCGCGGTCCTCGCGGTGACCGGGGAGTCCTCGGCGGCGGAACGCAGCGCGGGGACGGCGGCGACCGCCACGACGGCGGCGCCGACGGCGGCCACGCGACGAGCGGTGCGGCGGGAGCGGGAGGTCACGGAAGCGTCTCCAGAGGTGCGGAGGGAGCAGGAACGTCCCACGCTTGGCCGTCCAGCGTTGACCCGGGGTCACACCCGTCCTAAGAGCGGCTCAGGAGTCGGGGGGGCACGAACGGTGATCGGCTGGTAACTTGCGCTCCGCCGGACGGATGACGAGGGGTGGCATGAGCTGGCGGAGGTTCCTGCTGGTGCCGCGCCTCGCGCTGACGGGCACCCGGCGCGCGCCGCCGCCGGCGGCGGCCTGGGAGGCGTACTGGCGCGACGTCGGGACCACCGGCCCGGACGGCGAGGTCCTGTGGGACGGCGCCGGCGAGGCGGAGCTGGCCTGGTGGCGCAGCGCCGCCGGGCGGTACCTGGACGCCGCGCTGCCCGTGGTCGACGTCGGCTGCGGCAACGGCCGGCTCAGCCGACTGCTCGCCGCGGACCACCCGGCGGTGGTCGGCGTCGACGTCTCGCCGGCGGCGGTCGAGCGGGCGCGCCGCGAGTCCGAGGGGCTGGCCGCCGTGAGCTTCCGCGTGTGCGACGTCACCGCCGAGGGTGCGGGTCGTGCGCTGGCGGCCGAGCTGGGGCCGGCCGACGTCGTCGTCCGGGGCGTCTTCCACGTCCTCGACCGGCAGGCGCGACGGCGCGCCGCGGCCGAGCTCGCCGACGTCCTCGGCGACCGCGGCACCCTGCTCCTGCTCGAGACGAACTGGCAGGGCGACCTGCTCGGCTACCTGGAGCACCTCGGGGGCCGTCGTGGCCGCCTGCCCGGCGCCCTGGCCCGCCTGGTCGATTACCGGCTCCCGCGGCCGTCCGCGTTCGGGCCGCGCGAGCTCGCGGAGACGTTCCCGGCGCCGGCGTGGACGACCGTCGCCTCCGGACCCGTCGAGATCGTGCCGGTGCGCGGCCTCGGTCCGGCGTCCGGTCGAACCATCCCCGGCTTCTCCGCCGTACTCAGGGCCACCGGCCCTGCTGCGCGGGGGGACCCGGCCCGGACCTGATCACGCGACCGCCGCGACGCTGCGGCTACGCTGTCACCCGAACGGACCACCGGGCCGAGGTGCCCGACGAAGGGAGGGATGGCGTGACCCAGAACCGCGATCTGGGTCCCGCCGCCGACGTCGCACGTGACGGGCTGGACACGGGGATCCCGCAGTCCGCGCGCGTCTACGACTTCCTGCTCGGCGGTAAGGACAACTACGAGGCCGACCGGGCGGTGGGTGCCGCGCTCGTCGCGCAGGCGCCCTCCCTGCCGGTCATGGTCCGCGCGCAGCGCGCACTCCTGGCGCGCATGGTCCGCTACCTGGTCGTGGAGGCCGGGATCCATCAGTTCCTCGACATCGGCACCGGCATCCCCACCGGGGACAACGTGCACGAGGTCGCGCAGCGGATCGTGCCGGAGAGCCGCGTCGTCTACGTCGACAACGACCCCATCGTCCTGGCGCACGCGCGTGCCCTCATGCGCAGCACCCCCCGCGGGCGGACGGCCTTCATCCAGGCCGACGTCCGCGAGCCCGAGGCGATCCTCGCCGACCCGCGGCTGGCCTCGGTGCTGGACCGGGACCAGCCGGTCGCCCTGCTCCTCATCGGGATCGTCCACCACCTCCGGGAGGAGGACCGGCCGTACGACCTCGTCCGCCGGCTCGTGGACTGGCTGCCGTCCGGCAGCCACCTCGCCGTCGTCACGCCGTCGGCGGACTTCGACCCCCCGCTCATGGCATCCATCGCCGCCACGGCGGAGCGGTCGGGCATCCCCTACGTGCCGCGGAGCAAGGCCGAGACCGACCGGTTCTTCGACGGGCTGGAGTTCGTCGACCCCGGTCTCGTCCCGATCCTCGCGTGGCGGCCGGACAGCCGGGTGAAGGACCCGGACGCCGTGCACGGCTGGGCGGGCCTCGCACGCAAGCCCTGATCGCCCGCGTCACCCCAGCTCGAACCGGACGGGGGCGTCCGTCGCGGCGTGGACCACGCGGCCGGCGGCGTCGACCTCGACGTCGAGCCGGGAACCCCCGAGGCGCAGCCCTGACGCCCGCACGCCCGCCACCGGGGACGGTGCCACGGGCCGCAGGCGCACCACCCCGCCGGGGACGTCCGGGTCGAGGCCGAGCAGCGCCGTCGTGACCGCGACCCCGGCCGCTGCCGCCCAGGCCTGCGGGTGGCACGCGCCCGGGTAGGCCACGGGCGCGGGCACGTCGGAGCGAGCGTCCCCGCCCCACAGCTCCGGGAGCCGGCCCTCGAACCGGACGGCGGCCTGGAGCAGACCGGTGACGAGCTCCGCGGCCCGGGGCCCGGCGCCGGCGCGTGCCAGGCCGGCGACGGCGATCGCGGTGTCGTGCGGCCAGACCGAGCCGCAGTGGTAGCTCGACGGCGAGTACCCGCCCATCCGCGCGGACATCGTCCGGAGCCCGTAGCCGTCGGCCAGGTCGGGGGAGGCGAGCCGGCGGACCACGAGGTCGGCCTCCCTCTCGTCCAGCAGCCCGGTGCCGAGCAGGTGCCCCATGTTGCTCGCCACGGCGTCGACGGGGCGTCCGTCGCTGTCGAGCGCGAGCGCCGGGTACGGGCCGTCCGCGTCGGCGACCCAGTACCGCGCGCGGAAGCGCGTCGCGAGGCCCGCGGCCCACGAGCGCCAGTCCTCGCTGCCCGGCCGCCCGAAGGCGTCGAGCAGCGCCGCCGCGCCGACCGCCGCCTCGTGGGCGTACCCCTGTACCTCGGCCAGCGCGACGGGAGCGGCGGCGAGCCGGCCGCCGGCGAACCGGATCGCGTCGCCGGAGTCCTTCCAGCCCTGGTTGGCCAGGCCACGCCCGCTCGGGTCGTGGTAGGCGATGAAGCCCGAGCCCTTCGCGGCGGCCGCCCGCATCCACGCCAGCGCCTCCTCCAGGGCGGGGAGCAGGGCGTGGACCTCGGCCTCCGGCATCCCCCAGCGCCAGGCGTCGTGGAGCAGGCAGATCCAGAGCAGGGTCGCGTCCACCGTGCCGTAGTAGAGCGGCGGCAGCCGGGGGTTCCCGTCGGGCTCGAACGCGTCGCCGCGGACCTCGTGAAGGATCTTCCCGGGCTCCTCCTGGGTGTCCGGGTCGTGGTGACGGCCCTGCAGGGCGGCGAGCAGGCGCAGGGTCCCGGCGGCCAGGCGCGTGCCGCACGGAAGCAGCATCCGCGCGGTCCAGAGGCTGTCGCGCCCGAAGAGCGTGAGGAACCACGGGGCTCCGGCCGCGACGAAGGTGTCCGCGGGCCTCGAGCGCGACGCCAGCAGCAGCCCCTGCAGGTCGTCCGTGCCGCGCCGTACCAGCCAGGCCAGGCGGTCGTCGCCGGAGCGTATCTGGGGGTTCCCGACCAGATCCGCCGCAAGGGCGGCGTCTGCTGCCGCGAAGGGACCCTCGATGCCGGACGCCGTCGCCGTCCAGCGGACCGTCGCGCTCGTGCCCGGGGCGATCGTGAGCGGCCAGGTGAGGCCCTGCCGCGTCGCCACGGCGGCCTCGGAGCTGACGACGACGCGGACGTCGGGGACGTCGCCGTCCCGCCCCTCCGGCTGGGCGCTCCACTGCGAGCCCGCCGCGGCGACCACCGGCGTCCGGACGCGGGCGCCCCGGAAGCCGCCCTTGACGTGGTCGAGGGGCCGGAAGTCCGGCGCCAGCTCGAGCACGAGGTCGGCGCGGACCTCGCGCGACGCTCTCGACGTCACCGTCACCTCCTCGTGCAGTGCGCCCGGGACGACGGTCCTGCGGCGGTCCACCCTGACGGTGGCGTCGGCGGCGTGGTCGTCGCCGAGGGTGCGCGCCAGCCCGACGAAGCGGGCGGTGCCGGTTCTCGCGGCGGCCCCGAGCACGGGGGTGGGTGGCGACCCGGCGAGTGTCAGGCGCGCGACGCCGAGCACCCGCAGGTCCTCGTGGTAGAGACCGTGCGCCTCCCCGCCCGCGGTCCGGCAGTCCAGGTCGCCGCTGCGGGCCGAGAGGACCGACGTCGGGGCGGAGACGGCGACGACGAGCTCGTGCAGCGCGGGCTGGAGCGGTCGGCTCGGCGGACCCTCCGTCGCCGGCACCACCGGCGCGGGGGCGCGCCGGTCCGCCGACTCCGTGCCCGCCTCGCGGCGGTTCCCGGTCGTCATGACGGACTCCCTCGAGTCAGGTGTGACATTCCTGCCCTTCAGCTCGGGTCCGGCAATCGAGTACCCAGCCAAGCTCGCGGCCGTGCCCATCATGACCATCCCGCGGCCGGACAGGGGCGGTCCGGCGCTCGCGACCCGGGACGTGACCGACCGGTGAGGGATCCGGTCAGCTGACGAGCCGCCGCAGCGCCCACCACGCCGCCGGCAGGTAGCCGGCGACGGCCGGCGCGGGACCCTCGACCGTCAGGCCGGTCCTCGTGCCGGCGCCGCGCGGGGCGACCGTGTGCTCCAGGTCGAGCCGGACGCCGAGCGCGCTCGCCGTCCACGTCCAGCACCGCGCCGCCTCGTCGACGTCCCGCACCTGGAACGGCACCCGCAGGCCGCCGGGTCCGTGCACGACGCCCGAGGTGCCGGGCGCGAGCCGCTCCCGGTCGTAGTCGACGGACCTGATCTGGGGCGACCACTCGGGCCAGCGTGCGGGCCGGACGTACCGGTCCCAGACGTCGCCCGGGTCGCGCGGCCCGTGCACGACCAGCTCCCGGCGCAGTGTCAGCACCGCCTCATCGTGCGCGGCTCCGGGGCGGCCCGCCTCTCAGGCGTCGGGATCGCGCGCGCGGACCAGCGACTCGACGCCGTCCAGCACGCGCTCGAGGCCGAACACGAACTCCAGGTCCGGGTCGTCGTCGTCCTCGAAGGCGCCCGACGCGAGCACCTCCTGCACCGCCGGGAAGCGGGCGGGGTCGGCGACCGTCCGCAGGATCGTGCCGTAGTCGACCATGATCGAGCGCATCGTCGCGTCGGTGGCGGCGGCCGCGACGAGCCCCGCCATGAGCGTCGCCTCGTTCCGGACGAAGCCGCTGACCAGCAGGATCACGGACAGCTTCTCCTGGCCGGAGAGCCGGGTGTCGCCCATCGCCGCGAGGCCGTCCTCCATCCAGCCCACGCTGTTCGGCGTCGCCGGGGGAGCGGTGATCGGGATCGAGAGCATCCACGGGTGGGCGTGCAGGCGCTCGCGCTGCGTCCACGCCCACCGGGTCAGGCCCTGCCGCCACGTCTCGCCGGGCGCGCGCCCGGTCGGCGCCGGCCCCCACGCCGCGTCCACCATGAGCAGCAGCAGCTCGTCCTTGGAGGAGACGTAGCGGTAGAGCCCCATGGTGGACACGCCCAGCCGCTCCGCCAGGCGGCTCATCGAGACGGCCTTGATGCCCTCCTCGCCCGCGAGGGCGACGGCGGCGTCGACGATCCGCTCGAGCGTGAGGTTCGGGCGCGGGCCCTTCCCGGCCGGGCCGGCCAGTCCCCAGGCGCGCGCGACGACGTCCGGCACGCCGCCCCCGGACCGCTCCTCGGACACGCCTCACCTCCGCTCTTGACCGCCATCTTAGTTCTGCGTATAGCCTACACGTATACGAGTACGACATACGCAGAAGGAGTGCGATGAGCGCCATCCACATCAGGGGACTCGGGAAGGCCTTCGACGGCCGGCCCGTGCTCCGCGGGATCGACCTCGACGTCCCCGACGGAGGCGTGCTCGCGCTCCTCGGGCCGAACGGGGCGGGCAAGACCACGACCGTCCGGATCGTCGCCACCCTGCTGGAGCCGGACACCGGAACGGTCGAGGTCGCCGGCGAGAACGTCGTCCGCGAGCGCGCCGCCGTCCGCCGCGCGCTCGCCCTGACCGGCCAGGACGTGGCGGTCGACACGGTCCTCACCGGGCACGAGAACCTCGCGCTCGTGGCGGCGCTTCGCGGCCTGAGGCGCCGCGCCTCCCGCCGTCGCGCCGCCGAGCTGCTCGAGCACTTCGACCTCGCCGACGCCGCGGACCGCCGGGTCGGCACCTGGTCCGGCGGCATGCGCCGACGGCTCGACCTCGCCGCCGCGGTCGTCGTCCAGCCCCGGGTGCTCGTGCTCGACGAGCCGACCACCGGCTTGGATCCCCGCAGCCGGCAGGCCGTCTGGTCCGCCGTCCGCGAGCTGGTGCTCGCCGGCACGAGCGTCCTGCTGACGACGCAGTACCTGGAGGAGGCCGACCGGCTCGCCGACGACGTCGCCGTCCTGGACGACGGCCGCGTCGTCGCCCGGGGAACCCCCGCCGAGCTCAAGGCCCGGATCGGCGACACCCGGCTCGAGCTCGAGCTGCGCGACGCCGACGCGTTCGCGCGCGCCCGCGACGCCGTCGCGGCCCGGGTGGTCGGCGCGGACGAGGGCAGCCTGACGCTCGCCCTCGCCACGGACGACTCCCCGGCGTCGATACGCGCCCTGCTCGACCTCGCCGACCCCGCCGGGGACCGGCTGGTCCGCTTCGGCGTCCGCACCGCCACCCTCGACGACGTCTTCCTCGCCGTCACCGCCCACGCCAAGGAGCCCGCCCGTGTCTGACCTCGTGATCCCCTCGGCGGCCACGCAGGCCCGCGTGCTCGTCGGCCGGGCCGTGCGCCTCTCGCTGCGCACCCCGGACGCGCTGATCGTCGCCCTGACGCTGCCGGTGATGCTGATGCTGCTCTTCGTCTACCTCTTCGGCGGCGCGCTCGACGCGACCGGCCACTACGTCGAGTACGTCGTCCCCGGTGTGCTCCTGCTCTGCGCGACGTTCGGCGCGTCGACGACGGCCGTCGCCGTCTGCGCCGACCTGACGGGCGGTGTCGTCGACCGCCTGCGCTCGATGGACGTCGGCGGCCCGGCCTTCCTCGCCGGTCACGTGGCGGCCAGCTTGGCGCGCAACGCCGCGTCGACCCTGCTCGTGCTCGCCGTTGCGCTCGCGATCGGCTTCCGGTCGCCCGCCGGCGTGCTCGGGTGGCTGGGCGCCGCCGGCGTCCTCGCGCTCTTCGTGCTCGCGCTGTCGTGGTTCGCGGCCGCGCTGGGGTTGCTCGCCCGCTCGACGGACGCCGCCAACGGCCTGACGTTCTTCCTCGCGTTCCTGCCCTACCCGAGCAGCGCGTTCGTCGCCGTCGCGACCATGCCCGCGTGGCTGGGCGCGTTCTCCGCGCACCAGCCCGTGACGCCGGTCATCGAGTCGATCCGGGGGCTGCTCCTCGGTCGGCCCGTCGCCGGCGACATCTGGACGGCGATCGCGTGGTGCACGGGCCTGCTCGCGGTGTCCGTCGTCCTGTCCGCGGTCCTGTTCGCCCGCCGGACGGCGGGAGCCCGGAGCTGAGCCGATCCGACGGGGTGTGCTGCCTCCGCGGAGGACGGCGAGATCGTGTCGTCCTTGGCAGGATGAGGGCGGTGAGCAGCGCCCAGCCGGGGGTCTTCGCCCTCGGCACGACCGACCACTGCTACCTCGAGTTCGACATGGCGGCGCCCGACGCGGCCAGGGACGCGGTCACCGCGGCGGTGGGGATCGTGCAGGAGCTCTCCACGACGGGTGGCGTGAACGTCGTCATCGGCGTCCGGCCCTCGCTGTGGGCCCGCCTCGCCGGCCCGGACGACGTCCCCGACGGCGTGCAGGACTGGACGGACGACCTCGTCGGGCCTGACGGCTTCACCATGCCCGCGACGCAGCGCGACCTGTGGCTGTGGCTGTCCGCGGGCGACCGGACGGCGGTGTTCGACGCGGGCCGGCTCGCGATCGGGCGGCTGCGCGGTGCGGCGGTCGTCCGGACCGAGACGACGGGCTGGCTGTACCGGCACGACCGCGACCTCACGGGCTTCATCGACGGGACGGAGAACCCCTCCCTCCTGGAGGCGCCGTCGATCGTGGCCGTGCCGGACGGCGAGCCCGGCGCCGGCTCCAGCGTCGTCCTGCACCAGCTCTGGAGGCACGACACGGCCCGGTGGGAGGGCGAGCCGGTCGCGACCCAGGAGCGGGCGATGGGCCGGACCAAGCCCGACAGCGTCGAGCTCGACCCGCTGCCTGAGGGCTCGCACGTGGCCCGAACCGTGATCGAGGTCGACGGCGAGGAGAAGGACATCTTCCGCCGCAACGTCGCCTACGGCGGAGTCGGCGACCACGGCACGGTCTTCGTCGGATTCAGCCTCGAGCAGTGGCGGCTCGCGGAGATGCTGCGCCGGATGGCCGGCGTCGCGGACGGCATCCGCTGCGCCCTGACCCGGTACGTCACCCCCCTGACCGGTGCCTACTACGTGGTGCCCTCCGTCGGCGCACTGGAGACCTTCGCCGCGCCCGAGGAGTGACCTGTCCGCCGCGGCCCGCGTGCACCCGCGTGCTCCCCTTGTGCGACGTTGCACGGGTAAAGCCGCTCGCGGCGCACCGCGGAGCGGCTCAACGGGTGTAATGCGGCACAACGGGTGCACGCGGGCCGCGGTGGACGGGTCAACTCCGCGCCGTCCCCGCCGACAAGCCGGGCGTGACCCCCCAGCCGCCGCGCCCGACCGAACGGCTCGCCGACCTCGGCCTCGCGCCGATGCTGACCGCGCTGGCTGCCCTGCACCTCGTCGCCGGAGGCGTCGCGACCGCCGTCCTCGAGCGTCCGGACGCCGTCGTCGTCGGCGCGTCGGACGCCGTCGCGGCCGTCGTCCTGCTCGGGGCCGCCGCCCTCGGCGTCCGGCTCGGCGCCACGGCACGGCTGGCCGGGAGCGGCGGTCGCACGGACCTCGCCGTCGCGATCGTGGCGCTCGGCGTCTCGGGCGTCGCCACCGCCCTGCGCATGATCACGACGGGTGCGGTCTGGAGCGGCCTCGAACTGCCCCTCGTGCTGGTCGCGGCCGCGGCGCTGCCCCGCCGCCAGGCCCTCGCCGCGGCCGTCGCGGGTCTCGCGCCCGGCGCCGGCGCGGTCGCCGGCGTCCTCGCGCACGGCTCCG